>JAISES010000350.1 GCA_031263965.1 Prevotella sp.
GAAGCATCTTCGCAAGGAATCGATTTTTCTGTAGATTACTCATTTATACAGAAAGATTTTTGGACATCGGCAAGGGCGAATTTCACCTATGCGACAAGTAAGTACGAAGTATTGGAAGAAGCCGATTATGCCTCAATCGGCAGGCCTTGGAGCTCGGCGATAGGCCGAAACCTGTCGCAATGGAGCGGTTATATCGCGGAAAGGCTGTTTATCGATGAAAATGATATTGCAAATTCTCCTCTACATACTTTTGGAGAATATATGGCCGGAGATATCAAGTATAAAGACATCAATAACGATGGGAAAATCACAGATGCAGATAAAGTATACTTTGGTTATCCGACTACTCCGGAGATAACATATGGCTTTGGCTTTTCCACAGGATATAAAGGATTTGATTTGTCCATGTTTTTTCAAGGCAATGCCAGGGTTTCATTCTATCTGGATCCATCGAAGATCGCACCGTTTGTAAACGAAACAGCATTAATCGAGAAGATCGCGACAGACCACTGGTCCGAAGACAATAAGAACTTATACGCTTTTTGGCCCCGTTTGGCGGGAGGACACATAGGAAACAATCTTCAGAACAGTACATGGTGGATGCAGGATGGAACATTCATCCGTATGAAAACAGTGGAACTGGGATACACACTTCCCAAGAAAATTGTAAAAAGCATTGGAATGGAATCTTGTCGAATTTATCTCACGGGGAATAATCTCTTTACAATGAGCAAATTCAAACTATGGGATACCGAAATGGGGAGTAACGGATTGGGGTATCCTATACAGAGAGTGTATAATATTGGATTGAACATAAACTTCTAATACATAAAAATATGAAAATATACAAGATAATAGTAACGCTTTTAGCAGCATGTTTTTTAAACAGTTGCTCCGATTATTTGGATATTGTACCGGATAATCTGGCAACCTTGGATATTGCTTTTAACAATAGGTCCAGCGCTGAGCAATACCTTTATACGTGCTATTCATATGTACCGTCATACGGTGACCAAAGCGCTAATCCGGGAATAGCTTCCGGAAATGAAATATGGTATTATACTACTGAGGCGGGAATCCGCCCCAATAGAACGACAAATTATATAGCATACGGTTTACAAAACAGCTCGGAGCCGATCGCTAATTACTGGGATGGAGAGCAACAAGGAAAACCATTATTCCAAGCGTTAAGAGATTGTAATATTTTTCTCGAATATATGTCTATTCCGGATCGGGTTCATGGACTGAGAGAAACCGAACGTTTGCGTTGGCTCGCGGAAGTCAACGTGCTAAAGGCTTTTTACCATTACTTCCTGTTCCAACTTTACGGCCCAATTCCGATCATCGATAAAAATCTGACCCTCGATGCCAGTATAGAAGAAACCCGCGTTTCCAGGCAAAAGGTGGATGAAGTCGTTAAATACATAGTCGACCTGATAGACAACTCATACAGGGACTTGCCTCTAAGCATAGCCGCCGAAGGGTCGGAAATGGGGCGCTTGACACAACCCGCTGCGTTAGCTATCAAGGCAAAAGTGTTATTGTTGGCGGCCAGCCCTCTGTTTAACGGAAATACCGATTTGGCTAATTTCAAAGACCATGATGGCCGGCCCTTTTTTAATCAGACATATGATAAAAGCAAATGGATATTGGCAGCCGAAGCCGCACTCGAAGCTATTGAGCTGGCTGAAGCCAATGGGCACGGCATATACTATTTTTCGGATGAATGGCCTATCGATTTACCGGATGAACTGAGCTATGGAATGAATGTAAGAGGAGCCGTTACCCATCGCTTTACGAAGGAGTTGATCTGGAGTATCGGGAAACAATCGACCTATGATCTGCAATGTTCAGCTGTCGCGAGACTTACGCCATCGATGCAAAATGCTAACTCTTGGTCTCAAATGGTACAGGCAAAAGGAATCCTGGCTCCTACATTAGCCACCGTAGAACGGTTCTATTCACGAAACGGGGTTCCTATCGAAGAAGATAAAGATTGGATTGAAAATAATAACTGGTACATAGATCGTTATAAATTCCAGACCATAGGATCCGACAACAAATATGTTATGAAGGAAGGAGCTAGGACTGCCATCCTGCACTTTAACAGGGAATATCGTTTTTATGGATTTCTCGGTTTCGACGGCGCTACCTGGTATGGGAGCAAATGGAAAGACCCCAATGGAACTCCCAATTATATACAAGGGAAAAAGGGTGAATATGGAGGAATCATAAACCCGGCAGAAGCATACTCAGTGACAGGGTACTTTTCTAAAAAGGTGGTACCTGTAGAATATGAATTGGACGAAAATGGCGCCGTTGTTTATGAATATCCATTTCCTATAGTCCGTCTGGCCGATTTATACCTCATGTATGCTGAAGCATTGAACGAGTCTACCGATGGAGAAACGGTCAATCCTGAAATCTACAAATATCTGGATATCGTTAGGGAACGATCCGGACTGGAAGGCGTTGTAAAGTCCTGGGATGAGCACTCTATCAATAAAAACAAGCCTAAAACGGTATCGGGTATGAGAGAAATTATACGGCAGGAGCGGTCTATCGAATTGGCGCTCGAAGGACACTATTTTTTTGATATCCGCCGGTGGAAATTGGCCAATAAAGAATTTATCAAACCAATACAAGGTTGGAATATATGGGGACTCACGAACGAGGATTATTATCAGGTCACTACAATATATATACCCAAAATGTATCAGAACAAGCAATACTTCTGGCCAATAAAAGACAATAATATTGTATACAATCCTAATCTAATCCAATCATATGGATGGTAACAAATAAAAGAATTAAGCTATGAAAACAAAAATATCAATATTTTTAATATTTCTCTTCATTTTATATAGTTGTGGCGAAGATAGTATATTAAAACCGTATGGGGAAAATGACGGTGTTCCTCCGGGAGCGGTCACCATTGAATCGTACGAACAAATACCGGGAGGAGCTGTCTTGAGATACAAAGCGCCAAAGGATGAAGACTTATTATACGTAAAAGCGGAGTATACACTCGACAACGGCATGAAACGCGAAATGAAAAGTTCCGTATATTCCGATAGCCTTAAAATAGAGGGTTTCGGAGATACTGAAGAAAAAAGCGTTATCCTGACTGCGGTCGATCGGAATGAGAACATAGGTGAACCGGTTGAAATTAAGATAATTCCGGGTGAACAGTCCTTATATAAATCATTCCGTACTATTTCATCCGATGCAACATGGGGGGGAGTCCGCTTCAAAATAGAGAATAAGGATAAAGGTAACTTTATTATCGATGTCATGACTCAGGATACCGAGGGCGAATGGTATGTTGCGCATACGGAGTATACGAAAAGCGCGTCGATTGAATTTGCGGTGCGGGGATTTGATACTACACCCAGAGATTTCAAGCTTTCTATGCGCGACCAATGGGATAACAAAACAGATGACTATGCAATAAATGTATCCCCATTGTATGAAGTTGAGTTGGATAGGAGCAAATTCAGAAAGTATTATCTGGGTAATGATACCGGCGTTGATGAATGGGGCTTTTCAATGGAACGGATCTGGAATGGACAGAATTGGTGGGGCGCTTTCAATATGTGTCACAGCGCCAATTTCTCGGATTTTCCAGTATGGTTTACATTCGATTTGGGAGTGATGGCTAAATTAAGCCGGTTTCACTATTGGCAACGATTGGATGACCTGATTTATCAAAATGGAAATGTTAATAAATTTGAACTATGGGGGCATTCGGGCTCACCATCGTTAGACGGAAATTGGGACGGTTGGATAAAATTGATAGAGTGTGAAGATTTTAAACCGTCAGGTTTACCGGCTGGAATAAATAATTCGGAAGATATTGATCATGCGGTAAAAGGACTGGAATTTGATTTTGACGTCTCTTTGTCTCCTGTAAGGTATATCCGCTTCAAAGCTCTCTCAACCTTTACAAGTGCGAAAACAATACACTTCCAGCAAATTTGGTTCTGGGGACAGGTAATAGGATGATATAAAGATATAAAAAAGTAAAGCAATGAAACAATTATACATTACGCTTATAGCCATATCAGCCATGTTTGCAACAGCATGCAATGATATGCTCGACGACATCAAGCCCTATCTTGACGAGGGCGAGAAAGTTTATGTGGGAAAACTGGATTCTGTAAAAATCTTTTCGGGGCAAAACAGGTTAAAAATAACAGGGCTCATGCCATACGGGATGACCCAGACAAAATGCATTTTAAATTGGATAGATCCGGCAGGGGAAATAGGCTCGAAAGAATATCCGATAGAACGTGTATCCCCGAACGAACAATTTGAATTTATAATTGACAATCTGCTCGAAGGACAGTATGATTTTCAGATATATACATACGATGCCAAGAACAACAGTTCTATAAGAGTTGACATTGGAGGATATTCATACGGGGAAGTATATGAATCAGTGCTCGTTAACCGGAACATCGGCAGTATGTCGCTGGATGAAGATGGAGGTACGATAAACTGGCTCGCAGGAGCGAACGGGCTGGTACGGAGCGAAATAAAATATACCGATAAGGAGGGTACTATCCGGAACATTTCTGTTTCGGTGGACGAAAGCAGTATTTATTGCCCCGGAGCCCCCGGCAAAGGTGAATTTGAATACCGCTCTGTTTATATTCCCGAAAAGCTGAGTATAGACGAATTTTATACCGCTTGGGACAAGGCTTCTTTCCCATATCTGTTTGGCGATGTGGACAGAAGTCAGTGGAGCGTTATTTTCTGTGACAACAGCGACCCTACTGAAGGTTCCCCGGATAATATTATAGACAATAATCCGGACTCTTATTGGCATTCGGATTACCACAACGCCACCAATTACCCATATACTTTTGTTATCGATATGAAAGAACAGGTGTGGGTTGGAGAAATCGGAGCCCAAACGCGCCAGAATGCCTATTATACGAGAGGTGTAGAGTTTTATACAATAGATAATTATACAGGGCCTTCTGAAGGGCAGTGGATCAAGCTGGGTGATCTTGACCTGCCTCAGAATAATAATGATATCATCTGGAAAACCTGTTCCAACAGCATTTTGGATGCAGGTATTAAAGCCCGCTACCTTAAGGTGGTGCTCACCAGTGGTTATAACGGACATTTGGGAGGCATTGGTGAAATATCAGTAAAGAAAGTACTATATTAATTCAAGTTGCTATTTATTGAGCAATACCGGTCAGTGGTTGATTATGTTTAAAATATATGTTCGTTTTCTCCCGTCATTGCGAGGGTTTACCCGAAGCAATCCAGTTACTTCCTTTTGGATTGCTTCACCTTTCAGGCTCGCAATGACGGGGGAGAGAAAGTCAAGCTGACGCATGACATGAACAACGAAAGTTATATGCCTGTCGTGCGCCAGCCCTGCGCCGTATGCTTTACGTGCGGGGAACCTGTCAGGAGAAAAAGGCGTAAAACGGGATGCCTGTCTGAGCCTGAAAGGCGAGTTCATCCCGTTTAGCCTTTGAGCCTGCTACGGGTCGCACGGTAAAGCGGGCGCTCAAAGCATTTTTGGTTCCTTTTGCTGCTTAGGGCAAAAGGAACGCAAGCAATCTCAGATTGCGCGCAGAAACTGTTTTGGATAAACGAACATATATATCAGACTATGTTCAACTACTGAATCGCATTATTTATAAATTTATAACCGGCAACTTGAATTAGATAATAAAATTGTTATTCGTGCTATTGCATAATTCATAAAAAATAAAATTCAAACCTAAGTAACTAAAAAAGTATAACTTATGAGTAAAGCTGTTTTTATAATGATTTTAGCATGTTCGATACTTTCCGGTGTAACATCAAGTCAGGAAAGTGGCGGATACGATGGTATTTACAGAGGCATTCCTCAGCTCCATACTCCTTCAGTGATCGGTAATTACCCATCCTCTCCCTTTCTTTATTACGTGCCTGTTTCGGGGGAGCGTCCCGTCAGCCGTTCGGTAGAAGGATTACCGGTTGGGTTGGCATTCGATGCTGAGACGGGTATTATATCGGGCGTTGT
>JAISES010000362.1 GCA_031263965.1 Prevotella sp.
ATCTTATCTATATATATATAATATTGTTCTTTCTTTCCTTGATTTTAATTTTTTTATTTTATGTGTCTCTCTCTCTCTCTCTCTCTCTCTCTCTCTCTCTCTCTCTCTCTCTCTCTCTCTCTCTCTCTAACAAAATACAGCTAATCTCCAAATTTTCAAGGGGAAATAATTGACGAAATTCGTTGCATTTTTGTTTAGATTGTTTCATTAATTTAATGATTCGTATACTTTAGCTTATATACCAAAAAATGTATCTCTCATGAAAACTTGCGGTCTATTTTATTTATTTTTCAAAACTATATTAAATTTTCACTTAACAGTAGCACAAAAACGACTATTAAATAGTACAAAATCGACATTTTGCAACAATTTGGAATCAATTAACAATATAATCCCTCTGGCTTTTCTTTAATTCTTTGTTACGCGCAACGCCTAAGTAACTGTTTAAATTTTCACACTAAATTTAAAGATTGTCTCACTTATATATTTTTCTCCCGGACGGAGTATAGCCGACGGCCAGTCTTTTTTATTCGGGGTATCAGGATATTTTTGTGTTTCGAGGCAAACAGCAGTCCGTTGCCGGTAGACTTTGCCTTTTTTCCCTTTCACGGTACCATCCAGAAAATTCCCTGCATAAAACTGGATACCGGGTTCGGTAGTGTATACGTCCAGAATGATCCCTGTCTTCGGGGATTCCAGTGTGGCGGCTATTTTTGCCGGATCACCGCCTGTATTCAGTACCCAGTTGTGATCGTAACCATTTCCGTTTTTCAGTTGTATGAATGAATAATCGTTTATTCTTGCGCCAATGGCTACCGGTACGCGGAAATCCATCGGGGTACTCTCTACCGGAAGGATTTCTCCTGTCGTCATAAATGTAGAATCTACCGGAGTATACTCATCCGCATGTATAGTAAGCAGGAAGCCGGAGTTTTCCACATCAGGGTCGCCATCCAGATTGAAATAGGTGTGGTTTGTCATATTCACCACGGTAGGTTTGTCGGTTTCCGCTTCATATCTGATCCGCAAGGTGTTATCTTCAGCCAGGGTATAAGTAACCTTGCTTGTCAGATTTCCCGGAAAACCTTCTGCCCCATCTTCCGACAGATGGGTAAGTTCCAATGTTTTGTCATCTGCTTGTACTACATCGAAAGGGATATATTGGAATCCATTCGGCCCGCCGTGCAGCGTATGTCCGAAGTTATTTTTCGGCAGGTCGTATCTCACACCGTCCAGTTCAAACGTACCGTTTCCTATACGGTTTGCATAACGCCCGATAGCTGCGCCGAAGTCGCTTGGAATGTTGATATAATCCTGAATGGAATCGAATCCGAGCACTACATCTTTCATTTGCCCGTCTTGATCCGGTACCATGACAGATACGATCCGTCCGCCAAAGTTCGTAATGCAGACTTCCATACCATTTGCATTCTTTAATACATACAGACCGGTTTGTTTACCCTTTACTTCTGTTTCAAAGTTCTTTTTATCCAGACCCGACTTTGTCAGGTTGCCGTCAGGAACACTGTTGCAGCCTGTGAAAAATACGACTGCCGTAAATACGGTTAAAACACTGTTTTTCATAACTATTTGATTTAATGACTACAGACCTATCTTTTTTCGTCGGAAAATGAATATGGAAAGTCCGGTTTGTTTATTCCCCTGTTTTTATTAGGTTGGGAAGACATACGGAAATCGATTTTTGCTCCATTAATAAGGGTTTCGTGCGTTACGAAATTCTTGGTATGGTTCTTTCCATCGACCGACACGGAGTTGATATAACGGTTCGCTTCATTGTTTTCAGCCGCCAGAATTTCTACCTGTCCGCCGTTTTCAATCCTGATGGTTGCCTTTTTGAACAGGGGAGATCCAAGCACGTACTCGTCTGTTCCCGGACACACAGGATAAAAACCGAGTGCAGAAAAGACATACCAGGCAGAAGTCTGCCCGTTGTCCTCATCGCCGCAATAACCGTCAGGATGGGCATTGTAGAGCTTATCCATTACCTCGCGCACTCTGTATTGCGCCTTCCACGGCTCACCCGAGTAGTTGTACAAATAGATCATATGCTGGATAGGCTGGTTTCCATGCGCATAATTGCCCATATTCATGATCTGCATTTCGCGTATTTCGTGGATAACCGCATTATAGTAGCTTTCGTCGAATAACGGAGGTACATTGAAAACCGAATCCATCATTACATTAAACTCTTTTTGCCCTCCCATCAGATCAATCAATCCCTGCGGATCATGGAACACCGACCAGGTATAATGCCAACTGTTCCCTTCGGTGAAGGCATCCCCCCATTTCAACGGATTGAACGGAGACTGGAATGTTCCATCCTTGTTCTTTCCCCGCATTAGTTTATGCTCCGGATCGAACAGGTTATTGTAATTCATTGCACGTTCGGCAAAGACTTTAATTTCTTTTTCCGGTTTTCCCAGTTTTTTCCCCAGTCGATAGATACACCAGTCATCATAGGCATATTCCAGCGTACGTGCGGCGTTTTCGTTAATGCCGGCGTCATACGGCACATACCCCAACTTGTTGTAATATTCCCATCCGAGACGTCCGGTAGAGCTAATAGCAGGATGTACGGCGTTGGCTCCATGTACTACGGCTTCCCAAAGAGTTTCTATATCGTATCCTTTCAATCCCTTGAGCCAGGCGTCCGCCACAACAGATGCGGAATTGTTGCCTACCATGCATCCCCTGTGCCCCGGGCTTGCCCATTCAGGCAGAAAACCGCTTTCTTTATATGCATTTACCAGTCCCTCCTGCATCTTTTGATTCATCGATGGGTAAAAAAGGTTGAGAAAAGGAAACAGGCAGCGGAACGTATCCCAAAATCCGGTATCGGTGAACATATAGCCCGGCAGTACCTGTCCGTTGTACGGGCTGTAGTGAACAACATTTCCCTGTGCATCGTACTCATAGAAACTGCGGGGAAATAATACCGAACGGTAAAGGCAGGAATAGAAAGTGCGAAGATTGTCAATATTATCATCTTCAATAACAATCTTACCTAATACCTCATTCCACTCATCCCTGCCTTCCTGTTCTATCTGTTCAAATGTTTTGCTACCCAGTTCTTTCATGTTTATTCCGGCCTGTTCGAAGCTGATAAAGGATGATGCCACGCGGGCGCACACCTCTTCTCCCTTTCGGGTGGAAAACCCGATGATGGCGCCTGCATGGTCGCCGTTCATCTCGTTAATGCCGCTCCGGATATTGTTTTCGCCGATGGAAGCCGTATAAGTGAACGGCTTGTCGAAAACGACAACAAAATAGTTCCTGAAATTTCCGGGAACGCCGCCGGAATTTTTCGTCGTATAACCGATAATTTTGTTTTCCTCCGGAATGATCTTTATATACGACCCGTTATCGAACGCATCGATAACAACATACGATTTGTCTCTTTCGGGAAATGTAAAACGAAACATTGCCGCCCTCGATGTAGGGACTATTTCCGTCACAATATCATGATCTGCCAGATATACTTTGTAATAATACGGCTTTGCAATTTCCGCCTTGTGTGAAAACCAGCTTGCCCGCTCATTTTCATTAAAAACAGGCTCCCCTGTTACCGGCATGATGGCAAACTGACCGTAATCGTTGATCCAGGGACTGGGCTGATGAGTCTGCTTGAAGCCCCTGATTTTGTCGGCGGTATATACATAGGACCAACCATCACCCATATTTCCGGTCTGGGGCGCCCAGAAGTTCATTCCCCATGGACGGGCAACAGCCGGATAAGTATTGCCGGCAGATAATGTATGTTTGGACTGGGTTCCTACTAAAATACTCACATAGTCCACCGGACCGCCTTGCTGCCGGGCATCTGCTTTATTTCCCAGAATAAGGATCAATCCGATTAATAACGTTAAAGGTCGTTTCATTTTATTTTATATTTCAAAATTTGGCTTACGCCGATTTCCAATTGTGTAATTATTCACTGATGTTACGCAGATTCTGTTTCATCACAGAGGTACATTTTATCCGACAAAATACATATCGAAATATATTTGTTACACTGAGGTGCACTGAGAAGACACTGAGTTTTTATTAATGTCTCAGTGCCTCCTCAGTGGTTCTCAGTGTAAGTCTTTTCCATTTTTGACGCAGTTTACCTTAGCATTGCGTAACATCAGTTATTTATTAGAATCTGTATATTATTTGCCGTTTAATTTATCTTCTAACATTTTAATATAGTATCCTCCGACGACCGAGCGTGCTTTGAAGCCACGGCGATTCGGCTTGTCCGTATATATCCAGTCGGACATAGGCACCCTGTCTACGGTTTCGTTCATGAACAGGTACAACGGATCGATGAATTTTTCGAATGTGGCTATGTCATCTGCCAGCGCGGCCGTCCAGATGATCCAGTCGGCTTTGGTATATGTTTCCCTGTTGTCGAGAGGCAAGCCGTATTTGTTTTGTTTGCCGGGGTAATATGCGATTTCTTTTTGGGCCGTTTCTTCCGGAAAAATATCCAGTTTCAGGAGTTTGTTCCACACCAGGTTGTACTTCTGGCTCCATGTGCCCGATTTATCGAATGTCAGCCGGTAATGATCGCCGTCATCGTCCATTTCCATCCAGCTCTCAGCCATCTCTCTGGCTTTAGCCGTATATTTCTCCGCAATGTCTTTTTTGCCCAGCATTCCGGCTAAATGTCCGTATGACGCAATACCCATAATAGCCTTGACAGACAGGTTCGCATTATGTGCGAAGTGTCCGGCAAAGTCATCGGTACACAACTGGTTTTCCGGATCGAGGCCATATTCCGCCAGATAATCTGTCCATGTGGTCAGCACATCCCAATGTTTTTCGGCATAGTCCGCATTTCCGTCCATAATACAGATGGCGGCAGTAATAACAAGCATATTTCCGGCTTCTTCCACCGGCATGTCGCCGCCATACGTCTGTCCGTTAGCTAACGGATATGTGCCTACATCATGGGAAGGGAATGGCTTTGTCCATTTTCCGCTTTCACTGTAATAGAAAATGTGGTTCAGCAATCCTTTGGCCAGACCGGTGTTATAGTATAAGAACAGCGGAGCAGAAGGGTAAGTAATGTCTACCGTTCCGATGGAGCCATTGCTGTTGTTTTCTTTCGACAGGAATAATAAATCTCCGTTGGGGGCTTTCACCAGTTTATGGGCGGCTATGGCCTGGCGGTATGCCAGAGCACATAGTTCGGCATATTTCTTACCCCCCGACAGGGTGGCTGTATTCATCAGTTCTCTGTCAAACTCATAACATTTTGCAACCAGACTGTCATATTCTTTATTCGCAGTGTGGAACTGTCCGGTAATTGTTTGATCTCCTGTTGTGTTCCAATATGGACGGAGGTTTTCCCCAAAATATTGGATGGAATAGATATCATCATAACCAATCATGATCTTACCTGAAGTATTTTTTACAGAACCAAGGTTTTGGGTCAAAGACATTCTGGCGCCTTCGTTTTCGCCTTTGGATGCTTTCTCCCCGGCCGTATCGTTTACAAAATTATTCCTCAGGATATCGCTTGTCCCGATGTTGCCGTCCGCATTGTTTTTATCTGCAACCAGGTAGAAATATCCCCAATCGATACGCAGGTCATCGCCTTTTTTGGCCAAAATATTCTGCTCTTTGCTACCCGATTTCAGGAACAACAGCCCGTTGTCTTCAAAGCTTTCGCTTACAGATTCCTGATATGGCTGATCGAGTGCCCAACGCGGAGATGCCTCAAAGTACATCTGCACATCGTGCGATTTTCCGTCATTGGACAATATCTGATATGTTATATAATTTACGGGACGGCTCACCAGCATCAGGTTATCCAGAAACAGCGGAGCGGAAAACGTGAGTTTGAGGCCTACTTCCCCGCAGGTGAATACGTAATGGGTCTGGGTGGCCTGTACATTTACGGATTCCTGTACTGCTGTCTTTTCGAGAGTCGTATGCAATTCTTTCTGAACCAGCAACCCGAAATCCAAGAGCCCGTTGCCTATCGGGTTTTTACAATGCGCAGCGATCAGGTTCTCCCCTTTTTTCAGTGTATTTACAATATGATCGGGAACCCTTATTATTGCATTTTTGTTACAGGTAGCTCCTGTATTGTAAACTTCGACCCCATTGATATAGAAGACCGCGTCATCATCGTTGGAGTATTCCAGATAAAGCTTTTTCCCTTGAAAATCTTCGTCCAGTGTAATATTCCTCCTGACCCAGATGTTCTCCGTTGTCCAGTCGGTTTTAGCTGTATGCTCGTTTATTTTTGTACCGAAGGCTCCTTTGTCCGCCTTCCATGCCGAATCGTCGAAACCGTTGTTTTTCCAGTCGGCAGCAGGCCGGATGGTAGTATAGTTTCCGTACCATTCACCTTGTTCCGAAGTAGGAATCACCGGTTTGAGTTCCACATCTTCGGAGCCCATAAAGCGGTAGACAACTCCATCCACTTTTATGGCGCCTATAAGCGGAAAGTCTTTTTCTGTCCAATGTTTTACCGAACCGTCATACAGGTTGTCGGTCATAGACCACGCGCTTGCATAAGGATCTATTGTGATCAACGGATAGGCCGGCGGTCTTAAATCGCTTTTTATAATTTGATAATTCTGTATTCCTGCATTTTTACAGGCAAAAAACAGGCAAAGAAAAGGAATAAGTAGAAACATAAAATTTTTCTTCATGATATTCTTTTGTGTTATGTGTAAGTTCCCGGCAGACTCAAGTATCGAATACTACCAGATTGACAATTTAAATATTCAGGTTGCTGAAAGATGAATCAAAGTTAAACTTTTTCTTGATCTTTTGTTTATTATTTACCGGATATTATTACCATTTAAACGTGACCGAAACACCTTCCGGACTATTCTCGAACTCCAGCAGATACGTCTTTGTCTGCCGGTCCCATGCCCCGGTCAGTTCTTCTTTCCCGTTAACCAATACGCTGACCGGTTTTCCGGGCAGTAATACCCGCGATACATTCGTTGTATTAGCCGGACTTTTGGCAATGAAAGAGTAAGAGTTTTTACCGGCCTTTTCGTCATAGATCCTGCTCGCAGCCGCCAGCACCTGAGGTTTTTGCTTGTTCTTTACCCTGTCGATATTCAGAAAATATGCCTGTTCACCCGGTTGTATGCTTTTTTGTTTATACACAGGCAGCTTAGGGTCGAACAAATCGATCAGGTTGCCTTTTATCAGATATGGTTTGTTGTCGATGTTCTCGTCCAGAACGGCCACTAAATCGTAAACGCCTCTTTCGAGATAAAAATTATTTTTAAACAATAATTTCCCTGCATGGGCTTTCTGTTCGTACATCCGTTTTACCACATCGATCAGTTGTTTGTCGTTACCGGTTTTCAGTACGAATTCTTTCGGATCGGCACGGAGAACATATACCGTTCCTTTTCCGAAGGTATATTCCCCTTCTTCGGTAGATGGGGGAATATTCATCAGTTCAAATAAGTGATTGGACGGAGCCGTATATTTGTTTTCTCCTGTGTTCCACCATTCCGATACGGTCTGGAAAGGGTCGTCATCGCGTCCGCTGTAAACCAGGGTTCCGCCGGCCTTTACCCATTGGGCAATGTGCGTATGGGCTTCAGGCGATAATGGCTTCATATTGGAATAAGACATCAACAGGACTTTTGTTTCTGCCAAAGCCTCTTTATAACCCAGGTTTTCAATATGTACTGTTTTTATGGGCACTCCCCGTTTCAGGAACGGTAAAGCCTGCCCGTAGAAATTGGCCAGTTGAGGATCTTCATATCCTGCATGTGTGGGAAATCGTTGAAACATCAGCGAATTGGCCATTAAAACACTGATCCCGCCGGAGCCTGTAACCTTATTGCCTGATAAGGGCATGCTGTTCAGGGAATTGATCATTACCTGCATCTGAGTGGAATAATGTCTTGGAATCCTTTCCTTTTTATCGCTGTCCCGGCTCGTTTTGTACAAGCCTTCATAAATCCGCTCGGGCCAAGGCATTACTTCATAGTTTGCAATGTTGGGATATAATAACTGGGCAGTAAAAGTCGCCTGGTAATTTTTCTTGTAATCGACCCAATCCCTTGGCCAGTCTTCTATCGGGTCGGTGAGGAAAAACATTTTGCGTCCGGTGGGGGCAGTCATGGATTCCATCGAGCCGTATTCCA
>JAISES010000402.1 GCA_031263965.1 Prevotella sp.
CAGAGTTTTCACGTTTAGCTACTTCTAAATTTTCTTCGCTACGGGCAAGCCCCAGAATGTAAGTATCCGCCCCGGATGCATTAGTCGTTTTGGCGCCGGTAGAATTTGTATGAATGGAAATAAACAGATTGGCTTTCGCTTTATTTGCGATTTCCGCCCTTCTATCCAGAGCTATGAATGTATCCGTTTTTCGGGTATATATAACTTTGACATCCTTGTGGTTTCTTTCGATTAGTTGGCCTAAGGCCAGAGCAACGCCCAGGTTTATTACTTTTTCTTTATAAATTCCTCTTACCGCACCGCCGTCTTTTCCACCATGACCCGCATCGATAACGACAACAAACTTAGAATCCGAAGCATTCGATATGCCCCAGAAGAGGAATAAACAAAAAGCAAGACCTAAAATTTTTCTCATATTTTTTAGAGCTTTACCCTAAGAAACAGTTTCTAAGTTTCTAACTAAATTATGCCTTATATATAACTTCGTTTTTAAGTTCTTTATTATCAAAAAAGTCCCGAATGTTTTGCATCGTAGTTTGTGCAATATTTCCCATAGCCTCTTGTGTAAAGAACGCCTGGTGCGATGTTACTATTACGTTGTTGAAAGACAAAAGGCGAGCCAATACATCGTCAGTCATTACTTTATCCGAATGGTCTTCGTAAAAATATGCGCCTTCTTCTTCATATACATCAAGTCCGGCATAACCTATTTTTCCACTGATCAGGCCATCTATCAGATGTTTTGTATGAATCAATTTTCCTCTGCCGGTATTGATTATCATCACGCCATCTTTCATTTTAGATATGGATTGGTCGCTGATCAGATATTCTGTCTCTTTGGTCAACGGACAATGCAGCGTGATTATATCCGAATGGGCATATAATTCATCCAGGCTCACATATTTTATATTGTTGGCTTCGGCAAAAGCTGTGTCGGGATAAAGGTCGTAAGCAAGTACATTCATACCTAGACCTTTGAACAATCCGATGGCTGTTTTTCCTATTTTCCCTGTCCCTATAACTCCCACGGTTTTTCCGTACATATCGAATCCCTGGAATCCTATAAGTGAAAAATTACTGTCGCGTGTACGAAGGAATGCCCTGTGTACTTTTCTGTTGAGGCAGAGCATTAAGGTCAGCGTATGTTCGGCAATAGCATGAGGCGAATAATCCGGTACACGCACTACCTTAATTCCTTTTTTTGCAGCAGCAGCTATGTCTACATTGTTAAATCCGGCACATCGCAGTGCTATCAGCTTTATTCCGTAGGAATGAAGTTTGTCGATTACGGCTGAATCGACAACGGCATTAACAAAGATACAAACGGCATCGGTACCGCCGGCTAAAAGTACATTGTTTATATCAAGATGCTCTTTATGATAAATCAATTCGAACCCGAATTCCTTATTTACCTTATCGAAGGTAGCCCTGTCGTAAGGCTTTGCGTCAAAGACGGCTATTTTGTATGACATATTTTCAATCTTTATAATTACCTGATACTTGTTTGCAAAAGTAAATAAAATAACGATTATCCTCAAAAGGATTATTTCTTAACTTTTTATAAAGAATAAAGGAAGCTTTCGACCACGAGTGTTCGGAACTTCTTCCGGCCACTCGTGGCTTTTGACTCCCTTTATTCTTTATTTGTTCTTATTTGGCGTAGCTTACAGCACGCGTCTCACGGATAACCGTAATCTTCACCTGGCCCGGATAAGTCATCTCATCCTGGATTTTCTTAGCGATGTCGGTTGATAATTTTTCAGTTTCCACATCATCTATCTTGTCGGCTCCAACGATCACACGAAGTTCACGGCCTGCTTGGATCGCGTATGTCTTCAAAACTCCCGGATACGATAAAGCAAGTTGTTCCAGGTCATTCAAGCGTTTGATATATGCTTCCACTATTTCGCGGCGAGCTCCCGGACGGGCTCCGGAAATAGCGTCGCATACCTGCACTATAGGAGCAAGAAGGCTCGTCATTTCCACTTCATCGTGGTGAGCGCCTATTGCGTTGCATATATCCGGCTTCTCTTTGTATTTTTCAGCCAGCTTCATCCCCAGAAGGGCGTGAGGCAATTCCGGCTCATCGTCAGGCACTTTGCCTATATCGTGTAACAATCCGGCTCTCTTTGCTTTTTTTACATTTAATCCTAATTCTGAGGCCATTATGGCACACAGGTTTGCTGTTTCGCGAGCATGTTGCAGCAGGTTCTGTCCGTAAGACGAACGGTATTTCATTTTTCCTACCAGGCGGATCAGTTCGGGATGCAGTCCATGAATACCAAGGTCGATAGTCGTTCTTTTGCCGGTCTCGATAATTTCTTCTTCGATCTGTTTCTTTACTTTCGTTACTACTTCTTCTATGCGGGCAGGATGTATACGTCCGTCAGCTACCAGTTGATGGAGAGCCAGGCGCGCTACTTCGCGCCTTACAGGGTCGAAGCCGGACAGGACTATTGCCTCAGGGGTGTCGTCTACAACGATTTCAATACCGGTAGCAGCCTCAAGCGCGCGGATGTTACGTCCTTCGCGGCCGATAATGCGTCCTTTTATTTCGTCAGACTCAATGTGGAATACTGTTATGGCATTCTCGATGGCTGTTTCGGTAGCTACACGCTGGATAGACTGGATGACAATCTTCTTGGCTTCTTTGTTGGCTGTCATTTTAGCCTCTTCCATGATGTCGTTGATGTAAGACTGGGCATGGGATTGAGCTTCGTCTTTCAACGCTTCTACCAGCTTTTCTTTCATTTCTTCGGCCGATAATCCCGACAGAGCTTCCAGATGTTCAACTTCTTGCTTATGCAGCTTGTCGAGGTCTTGTTTTTTCTTTTCTATGACTTCTAATTGATTATCCAGATTAGTCTTAATAGTATCGACCTCATTCTTTTTGCGTTGGAGTTCTTCCTGTTTTTGATTCAATCCAAGTTCGCGTTGTTTCAGCTTGCTCTCCGCGGCTTGGAGCTTCGAATTGCGGCTATTCGCCTGTTTTTCGAACTCAGATTTCATCTGTAAGGCTTGTTCCTTAACTTCCAGTAATTTATTCTTTTTGATTACTTCAGCCTCTTGTTCGGCTTCTTTAACCTGACGTTTTAATTTTGAACCCGACAATGAGTTCAAGACTACCCACGTCGCACCTCCTCCAATGAAGAAAGCTATCACGATTAGTATAATACTCGATATATCCATAATTATATTTCTATGTAATTTTAAATTTATTAATAAACAAAACGCTAACCAAAGATGGGATTAATCATCTTGTAATTAGCGCTTTAGATCTTTTATGTTTATAATAATTATTTTACTTGCCCTTTAAATAACTGTCCAATTCTTCAGTTAACTTTTTAATTTTGGCCTCAAACAAATTTGTTTTCGCCTGATATTCTACCTTTTCCGCTACAGCTTGTATCGCAGTCATTGCCATGTAATCGGCATTTTGTAACGAATGGGAAGAATCTCCCGTAAAATAATTTTTATATTGTCCTAATTTATAATCTATTTCATCAGCAGCCCTCCGATACATCTCCTCATCTTTTCTCTCGATTCGTAAAGGATATCGTGTGTCGGCTACTCGTAGATTAATAATCAAATGATCATCCATAGCTTATACATTTTTCAGCCTTTCAGCATGGCGATACATTTATCTACATCCCGCACTAATTTCGACAATCGTCCCTTTGCCCGCTCTTTTTCTTCCGGACTTCCGGATGTATATGATCCGGCAAATTTTAAATTGTCATATTTTGTTTTTAGCTCTTCAATCTGTGATGATAAACCTTCCGCTTCTGTGCTTTTTTGCTCCAAATGTTGCTTTAATAGAGCGTTTTCATCTTTAAGCATGTCGCAGAGGTAAATTAATTGCCTCATTCTTAATTCAAAACCGGCTAATAGTTTTTCATCGTTTTCAGTCATAAAACAGCCAAAATGCAAGACAAAAATAGATAATATCAACGAATTAACAAAATTATTATCTTCCTAATTTCTTTAAAAACAAAAAGAGGGCGTGTCAAAAGCCTGTCATTCCGTACCTGATACGGAACACCCTGAGAATTAAATACTGTTTATCAGATGATTACGGGTTGATACCGCAATGACAATCAGTATAAAAAAGACTTTTGACACACCCCCTTTTAGAATAAGAAACAGTTTCTTAGAATAAATTTTGCCTGATGTTTCTTACAAAAGAACGACTTGTAAATCGTCTTTTAGCTCGTTGAATGCAATTTTACCTTCTCTGGCCAACCACCCAAGAGCTGCGTACATGTCTTTCTCTGTCAATTTGCATGTCTTTTTAATTTCCTTTAAAGACTTACTGCCCTCAGCATCAAGGTATGTCCAGATGATGCCTGCATTTGTACCTATTTTTTCTTTCATAATGGGTATTATTAAGTGAATAAATAAATTCGTATTCTCATCATTTTTAACAAAAATACGTAAAATAGCTCGTCAATCAATTGTTTAATGCATATTTTAACAAAAGTGAAGATTTATACCGTATTATTCGTTTTTGCATTTTAGACAAATTCTTGTAGATTTGTGTAAAATTGATTCCATTGCGTTTATTTAGTTCATATAAAAAAGCAGAGTATAGCGATGAAGAGCTTTTATCCCTTTTTAAGAAGACGGGGAAGGCTGAATATTTTCAACAACTTTACGAACGGTACATTCCATTGATATACGGGTTGTGCCTGAAGTATCTCCAAAGCCCCGAAGGTTCGCAAGATGCGGTGATTGATATATTTGAGAATCTGTCGCGGAAAATACAAGGGTATGAAATCAAGATTTTCAAGAATTGGTTGTATAGTGTTGTTAAAAATCATTGTTTTCATATTTTAAAGGAAAATAAAAAAGAAATTGTTGTAAATTTTGATTCTCAGTTTATGGAATCCGACTCTGTTTTGGATCTATTGAGTGAGGATTCGGAAGAGGAGAAAGATAAAGCTTTGAGCCAATGTTTGGGAAAGCTTCCCGAGCCTCAACGAATAGCAATAGAGAAGTTTTTCTATGAGGATAAATCGTATGCGGAGATTGTGGACGAAACAGGGTTTCATCTGAAAAGTGTAAAAAGTTATATACAAAACGGAAAAAGGAATTTGAAAATCTGTATTGAGAAACTGTTTAAATTTTAAAGGATGAATTTGCAGGATTACATAAAAGGGAACAGGAAAGGTGCTGATGCTCACCGGATCGAAAAAGATTCGATGAAAGATCCGTTTATGTATGATGCTATTGATGGATTTGATAGCATTAATGACGATCATATGGAACGCATTAATAGCATCCAGAAGCGTTTGAATCGAAAAACCCAGGCTGCAAAAAAGAAAAAATATCGTTACCATTTGTGGCAGATTTCGGCAGCAAGCGTTGCCGCAGTACTGATATTTGCTGTGGGAGGATATTTCTATAGGTCAAACTATCAAACAAATCTGTATTCTGAAAATATAGGCGATCAGGATCAGGGAGGAGTTATTAAAATATATGTGCCCGAAGATTATTATACAGAAAATGTGGTTGTTATAGCCAGGCATAATGTAGAAGCAGTCAGGACGGCCAACATACATAAATATGACGCCGTAGAAAACGATGCTGAGGTTGTAAAAGTGGAAGATGTGTCGTCCGGCTCTGATAAAGTGCTGGATGTATATATACCTGAGTAATTATACTTCACGCAGAAAGGTTTTGTGCATAGGTCTGGTCAAAGAATTGAAAATTCAGCGTTAGTAAATCGTTCAAATCCGCAGCAACCAAACAACGAGTAAAGCCCACGCCGAAACGTGAGCATCATCGCTTTACTCTTGGTTGTCAATTGAAATTGTCGAAGTTTCAAGAACCGGAATAAAAACCAGACGCTTTTTCCAATATATTTTACTGTTTACTGTTTACTGTTTACTGATTTCAGTCTTCCCCTTTAAGTACCGGAAGTTTTAAATGGTATCTTGTAGCAATAATTCTTACAACAACAACAAATACGGCTGTTGCTATTTCGGTAATGACTAAATCCACCTGTAAATAATTCAGCACACTGAACAATATTCCGCCTAAAATACAGGCAACGGCATACAGTTCCTGCGTAAAAATGATCGGAACTTCGTTAATCAGAATATCACGGATCATACCACCGACAATACCGGTTATAGTAGCCATCGACACACACACCCAAACCGGGTATTCCAATGCCATAGCTTTTTCATATCCTACTACAACGAACAATCCAAGCCCGATACAGTCGAACCAGAATATAGTATTGTTTAAATGCACCAGATATTTTCTGAAAAAGACCACGACTATAAATGCGAGCAACGTACACCAAATATAACGGCTTGCCTGCATCCAGAAAGGAGGAACGTCTAACAGTAAATCGCGGAGTGTTCCGCCTCCTGTAGCTGTTACAAATCCGATAACAATGGCGCCAAACCAATCGAACCGCTTGGCCGATGCTAAACGGATACCACTGATAGCAAATGCAATAGTACCTAAGATCTCTATTATATCAACGAGTTGTATTTGCGCTATATCTTCAAAAAGGAACATGGAGTTATGGGTTATGGGTTATGGGTTACGAGTTACGAGTTACGAGTTACGAGTTACGAGTTACGAGTTACGAGTTACAAGTTATGAGTTATAAATTTGCTAATTCTCAAATCTGCTAATTTACTAATTTTCAAATTGATTATTCTTCGTTAGCGATCATACCGCTGCCGATACACAATTTTGATCCGGCATCATAAACTACGCCAAATTGTCCGGCAGCTATACCTTGTATTTTATCATCCGAATAGATACGGTAAATATCTCCAATTTTTTCTATCCGCCCTTTTGTAAATTCAGGTGTATGGCGTATCTTGAATGTAACGTCACGCGAGCCGTCAAAGTCACCCCATATATCTTCAGTGATAAAAGAAAAACCGGCAAGATTTACCACCTTGCCATATTGTGTTTCAGGATCGTAACCGTTAGATACATAAACGATATTACGCTTTGTATCCTTTTTGATTACAAACCATGGTCCTCCGCTAAGGCCCAGACCTTTGCGTTGCCCGATGGTATGGAACCAGTAGCCTTCGTGTTTTCCCAGAACTTTTCCGGTTTCCAGTTCCACGATCTTACCTGTACGTACACCCAGATAACGGCGGATAAAATCATTATAGTTTATCTTTCCCAAGAAGCAAATGCCCTGGCTATCTTTTCTTTGAGCAGAAGGCAACCCCTCATGTGCCGCAATTTCACGCACCTCGCTTTTCAATAGGCCGCCAATAGGAAACATGAGCTTTGATACCTGTAAATAATCGATCTGACCGAGGAAATAAGTCTGGTCTTTCACCTGATCTTTCGCAGTTGAGAGCCAAGTCTTTCCGTTCAGTTCTGTTGTTGTGGCATAATGTCCTGTTGCTATCTTGTCAAATTCGTGTCCCCATTTCTGTTCAAAGCATCCGAATTTGATCAGTTTGTTGCACATCATATCAGGATTCGGCGTCAGACCACGTTTAACCGCATCAATCGTATAACTGACTACATTTTCCCAATATTCTTCGTGCAAGGAAACAATCTCCATCTTACAACCATATTTTTTAGCTATATATGTTGTAATTTCAATATCTTCTTCGGCAGGGCAGTCAATAAATCCCTGCTCGTCCTGCATACCTATACGAATATAAAAGATCGTCGGGTCATAGCCCTGCTCTTTGAGTTGATGCACAACGACAGAGCTGTCCACTCCACCCGATACTAATGCCGCTATTTTCATTTCAGTTTTTCCCGTAATCAAGAAACAAACAACCATTTTTCAGAATCTGCAAAGTTACGTCTTATTTCAGAATGAATAAAATATCTCCGGCTTTTTATCAGGGCAAACGCATGAAAATTTTATTGTTATATAAATTCTATTTCAAGATTTGGCTAACGCCGATTTTTAATTCACATTTCAAAATTTCAAAATTTCAAAATTTTCTCACCAATAAAGATCAATATTCTACAACAAAATTCTATATTTACAAAATAATAGTTAAATATAGTCAAACCTTAAGTATACGAACTATGACTTTGTCCCGACTACCATTTTTTATCTATAGAAGGATAGCCGTGTTATTTTTATTTATTCTCTGTTTTCCATCCGTTTTTTGCCAAACAGTGATCTCTGAGAACATGAAAAATGCTCGGGAAGCCTTTGCCCGTCTGGATGCCAAGAATGCCTATACCGATAACCTGAACCATGTGGATATGAATCTGCTTCCCTCCGGATTTAAGCAGACCATTAATAACATGGAAGTTACAGTGGCTGTCAGTGGAGCTGAATTCTACCCCGAATATACATCATTGGAGGCTTTTATGCGTGTGGTTATACACGGAGAGAAAGGCAAAACCCTGTTCTTTGGGGCAAAAGACATAAAACTATCCTTAGGCAGCGACATTATCGGCGATGCTAAATTGGTCTTACTTGGGGATATTGATATACCTGTTAGCGGAGAGAATGTCATCTTGCGCCTGAAAGGAAGTTTTGACAAAAAGACAGGGCAATCTGCCGATTTAACATATGCCTCAATTGACTGTAAAGGGCTCAAAGCGATAGGGCTGTCGGCCGAAGTAGAACTTTCCAATAAACTCTGCTATCCTGTAAATGTTAACGGAGACAGTATTTCCAATGCAAAGGTCATAGGGAAATTCCGTACAGAGATTGAAAATTGGAACGATATTGTAGCTTCGGTGTCCTTTCCTTCGTTTACGGTCAAAGGCCTTAAAGACTTTGTCTGGACACTCGAGGATGCCGTATTTGATTTCAGTGATTTGAAGAACGCCCCGGAGTTTAACTTTCCCGCAGGCTACGAATCAAAATATATTATACCCGGACAAAATACCATATGGCGTGGCGTCTATGTTCGTAATTTATCGGTCGGACTGCCTCCTCAATTTGCCAGGGAAGATAACCGCAGGGTGACTATCTCGGCGCGTGATTTGATTATTGACGACAATGGTATTACCGGTAAATTCGGCGCAAGTAATGTCCTTAGCATCAAAGAGGGCAATGCCGGCGGATGGGCATTCTCTGTCGACTACTTTGGGTTGGAGCTGATGGACAACCGCTTGGAAGGTATTGAGTTTAACGGGCTCTTAGCATTACCCATATCCGAAAGAACTCAGCTAAAGTATGAAGGGCTTATCACAGCCGATGACAAATATATCCTGCGGATGCAATCGGTTGACAGCATTTCGTTCGATATGTTAAATGCCAGGGCGGAACTCTTTCCCAATTCCTATGTTGAATTTAAGTCTGACAAAGGGAAATTTAAACCCGAAGCTATGCTTCATGGGCGGATGGGTATTGATGTCAAGGTTAATAATAGCAGCAACAAAAGCCTGACACAATTTAAAGGTGTAGAGTTCGCTTGCTTACATCTCAAGACGGAAGATCCATACCTGAGTGTTGAGTATCTGGGCTATCAGGGAGAAGTCAAATTGATGAACTTTCCTGTATCAGTAAAGGATATCGCCCTAAAAACAAGGGGCAATGAGGCTGCGCTTGGATTTGATGTAGATCTGACACTGAGCGATGGAGTCTTTTCGGGTTCTACACGGATAGAGATTGTAGGCAAGATGGACGAGGGTAAGCTGCATCGCTGGAAGTATGATAAAACCGGGATTAACAAGATAAAGATTGATGCAGGTTCTTTGATGATGAAAGCAAGTTCTTGTCCGCTTATAACGATAAAATGAAAGCCTTGCAGGATGCGTATAAAGAGCATAAGGGAGGCTTGGAAAGCGAAACAGCTTACCTGTTTATCATGGATGACAGCGGCAACGGCAAAAACAGGGATACGCAAGGCTTCATGCCGCAGGGCAAGCAGTTCGGGTATATATTCCTGAAGAATATAAAAGACAGTAAGGAGGATGTTAACCAGATAATCGCCCATGACCTGGGGCACGGTAGATGGAAGCTGTCGCATACATTCGACAGCACTTATGGCGAGAAGATAGCCAAAGACGACAAGCTCAACCTGATGAGCTACGGGGGAGGTACACATCTGGCCAAATGGCAGTGGGATGTAATGGATATGCCAGCATGGTTTACTAATCCGCTGGAGGGGGATGAGAAGGGGATGATGGGCATGAACATGTTTGCACAAGAAACAGAGCCAAGTCTGCAAATCGATAACCCAGGCTATGAAATTAGCTTCTATATTGGAAATAAGAAATATATATTCTTATACAAAGAAAAGGTTCAGAACCTGACAAATTCCCAATTTGACTTTGGCAATAAAACATATGTTGTTACAAATTTTGTAAAAGACGGAACATTTGCCGGATTTTATGAAAAGTCAGAATATCAGAAGCTACAGGACAAAGATAGCAAAGTCGATCTTTCATCCGATGCTGCCAAATTACTCCGGAAGTTTACAGCCTATGAACTGAAGGGAACCGAGGATCTTTCCGTCCGCAGTACCGAGTTAAAGGACGCGTTGATTGAAAATAACAACTATGGGAAAGTCGAGGCATTAATTGTTTTGAGCCAGGCAGTAAGTGATGATGAATATCACAACGCATTTGGAATTCCGGGACAAAAAAGCGATTGCCGGATCGAATTGGGTACGAAAAAGACCTATACAGACGAATGCCTCGACCGGTATATTGATGCATTATCCGGTGCATTGAATAAAGAAGTGGAATACTTTGACCGTAATTGCAATTGTATAATCAAAAGAGATGCTAGTGATTTATTGGGTAATTCAGATCCGGATTTCCAAAAATGGTTTACCGATAGCATAGGTGGAGCAGGTGCAATAAAACTGCTAGAAGAGAAAATATATGAGGCGAATTTAGCGCGATATACAGATAATATAGCCAGAGGTATTTACGGTGCGGATGAATACGGAATAGTTAATATTCCTCAAAGCATAAAGGAAAAGGTAAGACAGGAAGCCAGGGAAAGCGCATTCCCGGCCATCAAAGGCTATTACATTATAGACGAAAACGAAGAGGCTATTATCCTTAAAAACGCATCGAACCGTGAAGGAAAAATATCCATTACTGCAAAGAATCTGGATAATGTCCAGGGGGTGGAT
>JAISES010000405.1 GCA_031263965.1 Prevotella sp.
TCCGAAATATGCATTGCCTCGGTCATTTCTTCGATACCCTTGATGTCCTGAGGTAAGAATTCATGCAATGGAGGATCCAGGAAGCGAACCGTAACCGGAAGTCCTTGCATGGCGGTGAATATGCCTTCAAAGTCTTTCTGCTGTAACGGCAGCAATTTTTTCAATGCTACTTTACGTTCCTCAGTTGTATCGGCAAGGATCATTTCGCGCATGGCAATGATCTTATCTCCTTCGAAGAACATATGCTCTGTACGGCAGAGACCGATGCCTATAGCGCCAAAATTACGCGCCACTTCTGCATCGTGCGGAGTATCGGCGTTTGCCCTTACTTTCAGGCGGGTATATTTGTCGGTAAGCTTCATTAAGGTTGCAAAGTCTTCGCTCATTTCAGCTTCTTGTGTCGCTACTTTTCCGTCATAAACTTCTCCTGTAGAACCGTTGATAGAAATCCAGTCACCTTCGCGGTATGCCATGCCATTTACTTCAAGCGAACGCATCTTGTAATTGACGCGTAGGTCGGATACTCCCGATACACAGCATTTGCCCATACCGCGGGCAACTACTGCCGCGTGCGATGTCATGCCTCCGCGGGCTGTAAGAATACCTTCTGCTACCGCCATCCCTTTCAGGTCTTCGGCTGATGTTTCAATACGGACAAGGATTAATTTTTTCCCTTTGCTGTGGCTTGTCTGCCATTCCGCATCATCGGCAAAAAATACGATCTGTCCTGTGGCGGCGCCCGGTGAAGCAGGCAGCCCCTTTGCTATTACAGTTGCCTGTTTTAATGCTTTTGTTTCAAAAACAGGGTGTAGCAATTCATCTATTTTCTGAGGTTCTACCCGTAGTATTGCTTCTTCTTCCGATATTGCACCTTCGTTCAACAAGTCAATGGCAATTTTCACGGCGGCGGCGCCTGTGCGTTTTCCACTACGGGTTTGTAATAACCATAATTTGCTGTCCTGAATGGTGAATTCAAGATCTTGCATATCTTTATAGTGTGATTCCAGTTTTTTCTGGATTTCATTCAGTTGTTTGTATGTTTCCGGCATAACTTCTTCCAGGGAAAGTCCTTTTCCTTTTCTTTCTTCTTCTGTCAGACCTTGTTGTTCCGCCCATTCTTTCGATCCTTTCAGTGTAATTTGCTGAGGAGTGCGTATTCCGGCTACAACATCTTCGCCTTGCGCGTTGATTAAGAATTCTCCGTTGAAGCAATTTTCCCCTGTTGCCGAATTGCGGGTAAAAGCCACACCTGATCCCGAATTGTCATTCATATTGCCGAATACCATAGCCTGTACGTTAACCGCGGTTCCCCATTCGGCAGGAATGTTGTTCAATTTGCGGTAGAATATAGCGCGCTCGTTCATCCAGCTTTCAAATACAGCCATAATAGCATTCCATAGTTGTTCCCATGGGTCTGTCGGGAAGTCTTTTCCGGTCTTATCTTTAATGATGGCTTTGAATCTTTTTACCAACTCCTGTAAGCATTCAGTAGTGAATTCCGAGTCCAGATGGATTCCCTTTTCTTCTTTCAGATCCTCTATTATTTCCTCGAAAACGTCTACGTCGTCTTTTTCCTGAGGTTTCAATCCCAAGACCACGTCGCCATACATTTGTATGAAACGCCGGTACGAATCCCAGGCAAAGCGGGGCGCATTGAATTTGCGAGCCATAGCTTCGACGGTTTCGTCATTCATGCCCAGATTTAGTATAGTATCCATCATTCCGGGCATCGAAGCTCTTGCTCCCGAGCGAACCGAAACTAAAAGAGGGTAATTTTTGTCTCCGAACTTAGGACCGTCTACAGTTTGCTCGATATGCTGTATTGCATTTTTCACATCCTGCATAAGAAGTTTAACAACATTTTCTTTTCCTTCTTTATAAAATAAGTTACAAACTTCAGTTGTAATTGTAAAACCCGGAGGCACAGGTATTCCCATTAAGCTCATTTCTGCCAGATTAGCACCTTTTCCTCCTAACAATTCCTTCATTTTTGCGTTTCCCTCGGTAACTTTACCGCCAAAGACATAAACAGACTTTTCACACATACTGTAAAGATTTTTTAAAGATTAGTAATATTTCTACATGTTCTTACATTCGATTTGATTTAAAAAGCTATTGACCGTGAACCTCACAGTCAATTATCCTCAATATTAGAAAAAAATAATTGAAACTCAAAGCATTTTAAACTAAATTAAATGGTTGTTTGGTAATAAGCTCTATAAAATAATTAACGACGTGCTTATATGTTTGTTTTTTTGCGTCATTGTACGCCTGAAGGGTGAAGCAATCCAGAAGGAAGCAACTGGATCGCTTCGTCGTTGCACGCCTCGCGATGACGGGAGAAATAGAGCCTAAAAAATTGCCAAGAAGTCTTTGTCAAATCCTATAAGTAACTGATCTTACGCAGGGCTTTTTACCACAGGACTACACAGAGGTGTCACTGCGTTTTTTTTTATTCTTGTCGTGCTTTAGCTGCGCCGTGTGCTTTACGTGCGGGGAACCCGTCAGGTGAAAAAGACGTAAAACGGGATGCTTGTTTGAGCATCGAAGACACCATTCGCCAAGCAGCCCATTTCGTTATATATAAGTCAGCTACGTCTTTAAGAGCAAAAGCCAATGTACCCTTTTAGCACACTTTTACATAAAACTCTTCCGGTTTTTGTCTTACAAATGTATTACTAAAACTTTAAATTCACAAACCATTCAAATACCTTAGTGCATAACAAATTCCAAACTTATAACAACAAAATTCAGTTTAACCATTAGCAATAAAAATTATTTTATCGTTAAAAATAATTATAATGCATATAGTCTAATAAAATAGACATATATTTGTTTTATAGTTATAACGAATGGATATGCAACTAACGAAAGCCGAAGAGCAAATAATGCAAATTCTCTGGACAATGAAAGAAGGTACGGTTCAGGATATTCTGAAAGAATTTGTGGATTCAAAGCCTGCACGTACTACGATTGCAACAGTATTGAGCATTTTGGAGAATAAAAACTTTGTAACCCACCGGTCCGGAGGCAGACGGAATATATACAAAGCCCTTGTTGCAAAGGAAGATTATTCTAAAAAGCAACTGCTTGGTTTTGTGAAGGATTATTTCAATGGCTCATTTTCTTCTATGATATCATTTTTTGCCAAAGAGAACAATCTAACGTTGGAGGAGATGGATCTTTTACTCGAAGAAACCCGTCGGGCGCTGGATGACAAACAAACTTATAAAACGGAATAGCTATGGAAGAATTCATTATATATATATTGAAATCAGGGCTTTGCCTTGGCTTATTCCTGGTGACATATACTTTGTTTCTCAGGCCGGCTACTTTTTTCAAATTTAACAGGGCTTTTTTGATAACAGGAATACTTACTTCTTTTATAATACCTGCTATACATTATACTTACGATGTTGTGATGCCGATAGTTACTACCGGGCCTGTAATCTCTGAGATTAACAATAACATGGCTGTCGTGCAAGATACTTCTGTAAGTACATGGGGGGTATGTTTCTTAATATACATTGCCGGAATCACTATATTGGCTATACGGAATCTGGTTTCTTATGTGAAGCTGAACAGACTGATAAAGGCTGGGGTGAAATCAGATTCGGGCTATTTCAAAATTGTTGAAAACAGAGACATTAAATCTCCTTTTACAATATTGAACTACATCCTGATCAATACAAAAAACCTGAGTAATATAGAAAAAGACCTTATACTGAAGCACGAAATAACCCACATAGATCAGAAACACTGGATAGACTTGTTTTGCAGCGAGTGTGTGCTTCTATTGCAATGGTTCAATCCCTTTACGTGGATTTATGTTAGATTATTAAAGGAAAACCATGAGTTTTTAGCCGATAAAGCTGTAATAGATTCCGGCATTTCTCCTGCTGTATATCAGGCAGTCCTTGTCAATCAACGCTTTCAGGGGCAAGTCTTTTCCTTTTCTAACTCGTTTAACTATGGTAAATCGCTGAACCGGTTAGCTATGATAAAAAAATCCGAAAGTTCTCCATGGAAAAGAATTAGTGCGCTTGCGATTATTCCGGTATTTGGCTTTTTTATTTGGGCTTCGGCAGAACCTAATTACATAGTACAAGAATCTTTGCCTGCGATTGCATCACAAGAATTTGAGCCTGAAAAAATACAAGAAAAGACTGATCCTGTAAAAATTAAATATAGTTCTTCTGCAAAAAAGGATACAATAATTCCAGAGACGAAAGGTTCGATAGTTTATATAACAAAGGTTGGAAACCGTGATAATACGAAAGACGAAGAAGCCCAAAACAATGATACGCCGGATAAACCCGTAATAAGAGTATTGTCTGTTAGACACAAAAGTGAAGATGCCGTATCAGGAAATGTGACTATCAGTGAAGAGAAACCTCTTGTCTTTATTGATGGGCAAAAGTCTGATTTGGGAAAGATAAAGGAACTCAATCCCGATGAGATAGATAACATCAATGTACTGAAAGATGAGTCTGCCAAAGAACCTTATGGGGAAGAAGCAAAAAATGGAGTTATTCTGATAAATACGAAACAAGCAAAGGCCGGTACAGGGTCTACAACTGTCGTTAAAAAAAACGTACCTGTCTTAAATATGAATTCCGATAATCTGCTGGTAATCCTAGATGGTAAGGAGATTTCTCCGGATGCTATAAAACATATTAGTCCGGATAAGATAGAGTCGGTAAGCGTACTCAAAGGAAAATCATCTGTTGAAATATATGGAGATAAAGGCAAGTACGGGACAATAGTATTTACGTCAAAAAAGTAATCAGCGTTTTAGCGATTCATTCAAAGAGAATATACGTTCTATAAG
>JAISES010000465.1 GCA_031263965.1 Prevotella sp.
TCCTATGGCCCATGAATTTTCTGAGGAAATATCATTATCCGCTATTGCCTGCTCGAATAGTGCAATCTTTGGTTTCCTGCAGTTACACTCTGCCTTGTATTTCTCAACAGCGGCTTCCGGCAGATGCGGACAGTAGTAGGTTTTTGTTATTGTCACTTTCCTTTCAAAGAGCATTTTCTCAAACCACTTGCTATACTCCAGATATTCTTCCTCTGTAAATAACCCGCGCGCTATACCGGACTGATTTGTCACTATGATGAGAAAGAATCCTGCTTCCTGAAGCATTCTCATTCCTTCTACGGCACCGGGAAGGAGCATTGTATCTTCCTTTGTATGGCAAAAGTCAACCTCTTTGTTTATTGTTCCGTCTCTGTCTAAGAAAACAGCCTTGTTCATCTATTTACCCATCTCTTACACATTCATCAGCGTGCCAATATATTTCAGCAGATCTACTTTTTCGACCGGTTTGTCATTTCCTATTATTCTTGTAGCAAGAGCTCCTGTTGCATTTCCAAGAAACGTTCCTATTTCCACTGACTGCTTCAGCGCGGCACAGAGGGAAGCCACTGAAAAGAATGCGTCTCCGGCTCCTATTGTATCTATCACATGAAGCACAAACGCAGGGCAATGCGTTATATTTCCTTGTTCATCAATACTCTTTACACCTTCACTGCCAATTGTGTGCCAACCCACTGCTCCAAGTTTCTTTGACAGCTTCCGTAACGCCTCATTACTCATAAGAGTTGCGTCGGAAAAAGCAAGTTTCAGCTCCTTCTCATCCAGACTGAACGCATCCGCCCGTTTATACTTGGTTATGAGGTTCATGCCATAATTTGAGCTGTTTGTCTGACAGTTTAGCGACAAGAACGGTGCCTTGGCTTCTATTAGCTCTTTTGTTTGTTTATCAATTAGGCCGTGTCCAAAATCTGCCAAAACAACAGCGTCACACTCTTTCATCGCCTTTGATATCTTTTCTCTAAAAGCTAATACGGAAGCATCATCAATGTGCAAATCAAACGGAATATTGTTTATTACAAAGAATTTTTCAATTTCATCCCGTTTGGGATTTTTGCCGACAAAACGCTCTTTGATTATGGTGGGGTATGTTTTAGATTTCACTAAATCAAGAGTTATATCTTTGTCCATTGTCCCAAGCAGATCATTTACCGACTTTTCTTCCCCTATTATTGAACATAGAGTTACATTGTCTGAAAACCGGGCAATCTGCCTGGCAATAGCAAGAGAACCGCCTAAATATTCTTCTGTTTTCCTATGACGAGCAGAATATGCAATGTTCTTGCTCATAAGACCCTGAACTGAACAAAAAACGTATCTGTCAATAATGACATCGCCGACAACAAGAACCTTGAGCTTTCTCATCGCTTCAATAGAATCCAAAATCTCTTTCTTGTCATGCCGCCTGACAAAGCGTTGCATATATTCCATGCACTCATCAGGCAGAGCCGACATGGCAGTGTTAAGTAGTTTCGTAGATGAAAACACTTGCCCCGTTGTAAACTTAACTTTTCCGCCGTGGCTTTCAACCAACGCGGTTTCATCAACAATTTTGCCTGTAACATCATTATCGGCAACCGAGTATTCTTCACCCTTGGCGTAAACATCAGGCTCAACGCATTCTACGATGTCGCGGACAGTATAGTCCTCTGATAGCATGCAGTAGTCTACACACTCAAGCGAAGAAAGGAATTTTAACCGCATATTATCATCAAAATACGGTCTGTCAGGGCCCTTTCGGACATACTCGGATGCGGTGATTGATACCACAAGAATGTCTCCGAAAGACTTAGCCTCTTCAAAATGAATAATATGCCCGGGATGAATTAGGTCAAACACGCCATGGCAGAGAACAACATTTTTGCCGTCTGCACGCAGCGTTGGTTTTATGGTCTGTGCATATTCTTGCTTTGTAATAATCATTCCCATAAATACTCTAATATCAAATAAAGTTCACGTGTTCCCCGGGATGTTTTAGCTCATGCAGATAATTATTCATAACATCAAGCCTGCATGCTTTTCTGCAATTTTTGTGCAGATACTCGCCCGAAAGCCGCTCCTCTATCTGCCTACGTTTCTCCCCCTCCCAAATCTCCTCAAAAGACTGCTCGTAGATATTCCCGTAGTTAAAATCCGAATCACCGATGTACTGCACGCACACACACACATTACCTTTGCTATCAATATAAACAAAGAATGGCATCCCGTGGCAAACAGCATATGTCTTTTTTGTTTCAAGCCGCCTGATTGCATCTGTCCTAAAGTAGATCGAGAAGCTTTCCGTGGCTTCCTTCTGAATATCCATTTTTAGTTTTTCTGCGTACTCATATGATACTTCAAGCTTGTTATTAGACTGTCCCGGCACTATATATGGTTTTATGGTAAAGTAATCTGCCCCAATCGTGCGCAAAGCTTGCGCCATCTCCACCAGTTCATCTTTGTTGCTATCCAAAAGCAGGCACTGAACGCCCAGTGTCACGCCAAAATTATTCTCTTTTTTGAACTCGGCGCACATTTTTAAAGAGCCTAATGCCTTTTCTAAATCTCCTGCTTTTGCCCTTTGGATTTTGCTGTAGGTTTCCTGCTTTATTCCGGCTATACTAAAACGTATCCAAGAAAACAGGTGCAGATAATTATCTATATAATCCCGCGTCATAAGCGCACCGTTTGTAGACATTGCAATGTCAATGCCTACTTTCTTCGTTTCACTTGCCATTCGCCCCAAGTCCTTGTTTAGAAGTGGCTCTCCCTCACCTGCAAACACTACAGATTTCAGACCTTTGCCGGCCAAAAATCTCAGCACCGTAAGAAGCACATCCGCATCAAGAAACTCCGGTTTATATCCAAGATAGTCCATTGAGCAGAACACGCACCTGTGATTGCACGCACCGGATGGAGACACTTCTATCTCAAGCGGATAGGTGTCACCTGTTTTCAGATAGTTTGATACCGCTTCGGGATGAAATATCAGTTTGTGTGAATCTAAGCGTAAATCAGTCATTGGACGCTCCTACTTCTTTGTAAAAATCTATGAGCCTGTCAATGTGGTGCTGCACTGCAAACAGGTGTCTGTATTTTAGAACGTTAGCCTTAAGCTCCGGCAGCTTCTTTTTAAAATCCTCGGCGAGTTCAGGTATTCTGTCTATAGGCATTTCGTAAACCATGCCGTACTCTTTGAACCGATTCAGAAGTACAGTACACACATTCCCGGAATTGAGCAAAGGAAGCCCCGCAGCCAACGAATCGAAATGCTTGTTCGAGCAAGTGTACTTAATTGATTCAGCTGTGAAAAAGGTTTGTTGAGAAAAATCTTCGGAAGCGAAAAAAGCGCTTGCGTCCATTTTGAAGACTTCCGCAATCAGCTCGTCATGCGGAACAGTTCCATGATAGTGAAACCCCGGTATCTCCCTGTCGTATTTTCTAAGCAGTTCTCTTTCAATTTCCGACACGGACGGTGCAGAAAACATATGATAATGGATATTTTCTTTTGACAGCAGGCTTGATACTAAACCGTGCCGCTCAGTAACAAAACCCGGTCTTGTTGCCTCGTGGCTGCCACCGCAATAGCATACATTAATAATCTCATCATAATTTGACGCAGAGTTTTCTTTAAACTGCGCAGCGTCGCAATAATCCAAAAACTCAATCTCTCTTTTTGGGTTATAACCATAACGCTCTTTTTGACATACAAGACCAAAATCCCGCATAGCAACGCCGGCAGAGTTTTCTATACAATATTTTTCGGTATTATAGATAATATTTTCAAAATATTTTATCCGCATACGGATATTACGCACTCCCTTTAGAGAGTCGTATGTTTCAAAAACAACACGCTTAAATCCGGCCTTCAGCATTAGCTCACATTCTTCACTCTTTGCATATTGCATAAAACAATGAAATACGAGTGGATTGTAGTTTGACGCCAACAAAGCAGCCTCTAAAACGCTATTATACGAAATGATGTTTAATTTATTATGTGTATCACGCGACATCATCGAAAAATAGTTATTTTTTACAATAATAATTACTTCATAACCTTTTTCGGCAAGTGTGTTTGCCATTATAATAGACCTCGGCCCTGATATTCCGCCAATGATGAAAACTATCTGCTTCGCGTTAAATAGCGTTTGCTTCAAGTAATATGTCCTCTTAAGACGAAGAGCATAAAGTGTCAATGAAACTCTGCGAATAGTCATACTTCCATAAACGCGGATCCCCCTTGTTATCTTTTCCGTCAAATGCATAAGTGTTCTCACATACATTCATCTCTCCTCAGAAAATTATATCCCTAACCCGAGTTTCGCAGTTATAAATCAGCAGGGCATGAGAACCGCGCGGGACGGGCCTTCCGAAAGGCAGGATGTATTATACAAACAGAATCTCACTGCTTAATCGTAGATATATACCTCTCAAGTCCGTATTCTTCAACATACTTTTTGAAAAACCCATCCAAGCGGCTGAAAGAAGCTTTTGCAACCTTCTTATTGCCTACTGTGGGATAAACCGATATAACCTGCTGTGCATCGCTGAATCTATCAAGCATCTTATTGATGCTCATTTTATAGCCAAGAGCCTCGACTTCCTTGTTTAGCAAGCTGGCCAAAGTTAAGGCAAGCACACAGTAAAAGGCGTGAACCTTTATCTTTTCGTCAGTCCGGTGATGCATCGGCTTGAACGACAGATAATACTTTTTCTAAAATCAAACCTTGTGCTACCAAATTCCCACACCTCTGAGTCTTTCTTTAAAGTCCTCAATATACTGCTCATACCCTTTAATGGTATTCTGTGCTCTTTTGCCAAGATATTGCTCAAGTTCACCAAACTCTCCAAATAGCTTGTCCCCCCACAAAAGAATCGCTTCTAAGATAACCTCCTTATTCTCCAAATGCTTAATAAATTCGTCGATAAATCTGTCGATATATTTTTTTGGAATTTCATATCCTACAAGTTTATATGCATCTTCAATTACTTTCATATTAGAAGCAAACAAGTAAATTTGTGCATAGAATTTCGCTTTGTCCGTCATGATACAACTATAGAGTTCGTATGCACTCATATCTTCTTCAGATGTTTCTAAATCTTGTTTTGAATTGTTTTCAATAATGCTTTTGAAGTGTTTATACTGTTCCGGACAATCTTCTTTTACTAAATTCCGGCTAACATCATTATAAGCCTCATCGCACATTTCCGCCGATAAAGCAAAGTCTTGTCTATGCGTCCACAGATGGTTGGCTAAGTCTTCATTCATAAAACCTGCCGTATTTCTTCCCATGGTTGCAGCATAATAGAGCAAATAATTTTCTTCATAATGCATTTGTGAGTAATCCAAAATCGCTTTAACGCTTTCAAGCTCTTTGTTTTCTACATAATAAACCAAATCCGCAATTCGAAATGGACTTTCTAAAATTCTTGTAGCCTGTCCAAAACTTGCACCCAGCCCATAACGCCTGTCTTGCTCTGATTTTGCCTTTTGAAAACCCGGAATATTTTGGATAATCGAATTTTCTTCATCTGACAAAGTTGAAAAATATTCGCCCCATGTTTGATTGCTTGTATTGACGGGTATCCCTGTTTTTTTCATCTGTCTCAAAAAATGCAACCGGGAGTCTTCTATTTTCCCCTTTCGTTTGTCTTTCTCATCTTCTGTCTTTAATTTTTTTATCAAATCTTCGGATACCGTAACTTGAAGAGGCAGACCGTACCTTAAGCAAAATTCTTGAGAAAATGCTCTTACATCGGTTATTCTTGGGAGTTTTATTAAAGGATTATCTTGGTATTTTTCGAGTCTATCTCTTTCTTTTATCAAATCCTGTAACTGTGAAGCACCTTTTACACGTATTTGCGGATCTTTTTTATGTCCAATATATGAATCATGTTCAAAATATGAGACTACTATTTCATGCCGATCTTGTTTTCTCCCCAACATTTTTGAAATATCACATATTTTAACTTTTCCTGCCGGCGATTTGGAATCCACACCTTTAAAATTAATGATTTCCCCATCGTTTCCAACAGTAAATATTCCTCTTCTCATTGACCGTGTGTGATATGCTAAATTCATTACATCGTGTTTTTCCATTCTGCTTTCATAGTCTTCCAAGCTTATTGGATCATATATGATTACGCCATATTCTTCAGTAAAAATTCCCGGAATCAGTGTATGGCTCATAACTAAATCCTTGAGTTTTTTATGTTGATTAATAATCATATCTAATTTTCCCTTCTAATCTGTTTTCCGACCTTAAGGCATCATATAAATCAATTGGGCTGCATCCTGAATCCCCTGATTCAAAATAAATTTCTGTTCCCGGTCGCACATGACAATAATAACAATTTATCACACATTCAACCTCTCTTGCCCAATGAAACCAACTGGATGTACAAACCAAAGTCTGACCATTGGGGCCTTTCATCTGCATATATTGATGTGAATCTGTCCAATTATCCAATATGTGAGAAGATTCTATAATCAGTCTTGCAAAAGAAACATCGCCTTTTGTCACTTTGCCACTATTTCTGAATCCGGTTAATTTAACATAGCCATTATCCGTTTCAAAATTAAAACCAAGTGCTTCTAATACATCTAAATTCTTCGGGTCGGATTCTTCGAAGGTGCTGTTAATCTTTCCTGTAACATCTGTGACTATACAGGAACATCTTGGAGCGTCATTGATTCTCAATTTTGTGCAGAGGCTCCTGATCTCGTTTTTCAAACTATCATAATTCGTCTTTTTACTATTTGCGTCAAGGGGATCAAGATAACCGCCGTGTTTTAAATACCCTCTTCCTTTAGCGACAACTTCAATGATAGGCGTAAGAACCGTCATCGAATCGTTCTTCCCCGGAATTAAAGGACGTATATTCAAAACAGTTTTTTTAAACCTTTTGCATATACGCAGATAATTATCAAATCTGTCTTGCAGGGAAACACCTTTGCCTTCGTTCAATCCTGTAACGCCGCAGATAATCCAAATGTCGGGGTCGACGGAATACAAAACGTCAATTTGTTCGTCCGATAAAATCCACTTTGTCGATACCTCAACTTCACCTTGATAGTTTTGTTGTTTTAAATATTTAAATTTATTAAGTGTGTTTTCCCATTGATTGGGTTGAAATGGGTCTCCGAATGTTGTGTTGATGGTTATTGGTAAATTCGCTAATGAATAGCGGATTTTAGCCAACAATTGCTCGTTTACGGTGCTTTCCATAATAAGACCGTCCTTTCACTATTAATCTGTGTTGCAAATTGTTTCTTTAAGTTGAAGAATTTTTTCAGGAGAGACAGTGAGCGCATCCACACCGTACTCTATAAAAGTTTCTGCAAGAGTTACATCCGCACCCAGTTCTCCGCTGATAGAAACCCATATTTTTGCCTTGTGTGCGTTTTCGACAACAAATTTTATTGCACGGAACACAGCGGGATGGTACGGGTTATTTATGCTTTCCAGCTTTGGGTTCAGCCTATCAATTGCCAGCATGTATTGCGTAAGGTCATTTGTCCCAATACTGAAAAAATCAACAATTTGAGCGAGTTCCTCACTTATGAAAACGGACGCGGGTGTTTCAATCATAATTCCTTGCTCAATATTTTCATTATAAGGAATTCTCTCCTTTCGGAGTTCATCCATTGCTTGTTTGACTATCTCCTTGATTTTGACTATCTCTTCAACTGAAATAATCATCGGATACATAATTGAAACATTGCCAAAAGCACTTGCTCGCAAAATTGCTCGTATCTGAGCGATAAAAACATCGGGTTTGTCAAGGCACATCCTAATTGCCCTATATCCCAACGCAGGGTTTTCTTCTTTTTCTAAGTGAAAATAATCCGGTGTTTTATCAACGCCAACATCCAAGGTTCTGATTACAAATTTCCTGCCGCCCATTTTCGTTGCCATCGACCAATAAATCTGAAATTGTTCCTCTTCTGTTGGAAGCTGCGGAGAATCCAAAAAGATGAACTCTGTTTTGAATACACCGATTCCTTCGGCGCCGTTTGCAATAGCTTTATCAATATCAGCGACAGCATTGATGTTTGCGTAAATATGCACGTTCTTCCCACTTTTGGTTTGCGCTTTCATGGCTTTGTAACTGCTCATTAGCAATCGTTTGTTCTCATCGTATTCTTCTTTTTTCTTCAAATAAATCAAGCATGTCTTTTCATCCGGTTCAAGAATTAACAAATTATTGTAAGCATCAACAATTGCGGTTTTGTTATGCCAATAACTCATTCCTTCAATACTCATAAGTGCCGGTAGATTCATAGTTCGCGCAAGGATAGAAACATGCGAGTTGGAACTTGCGTATCTTACAACCAACGCAACCACATTTAACTTGCCGAATTGAATCGTTTCTTTGGGAGTAAGCGCCATCGCTACAACAATGGACGGCTCTTTGATTTCTGTGAATATGGAAATATTCTTCTCTTTTGAATAATAAAATATTTTCCCCATTGCAATTCCGGGATTTAAAGACGGCCCATAAATATTTATCATATTCCCACTCGGACAATTTTTTGATGCTTGCTTTTCTATTTCTTCCCTGTAGCGAAACCATAATGTTTTAAGCAGCAAATCTCCGCCGCCGGCTATTTGAGCAAACTCTGCGTCACTCTCGCTTATATCAACTCCCGAGACATTGCACCAATCCCAGAATCCTTGAAAGGCGGGAAGTTTATTGCCCAATTCTTCCGCCCATAAAACCGCGTTTTTTGCTGTTTCGCATATTTCTTGAGCATTTCTTGTTTCACGCTTATAATACTTAAGAGATTGGATGTCAAGCGTCAAAGGCAAAAGCAATACTGTATCCTCTTGGAATCTTTTTTTAATTTCACTATAACTTTTGCCTGTGAAAATACAATCGTCGACCACAATTACGCATGTGTTTTTGCAAATCCGAATGTCGAGAGATGAACCG
>JAISES010000049.1 GCA_031263965.1 Prevotella sp.
AGGTAAGTACAGTAAATGAATAAAAGTATGAAACGATTATCGGTTTTTGGTATATGTATTTTCCTGATCAGCTCTTTGCAGGCTCAGACAGGCGATCTCTATGAAAATGCGAATGCAATAGTAAAGGAGCGTAATGCCGTATTTACTCAGACAGATATTAATAATGCAACATATAAAGTAACAGAGATTATTACAATCTTAAATAAACAGGGTGAGAAATTCGGATATTTTACTGCATACGGTGATAAATTCAGAGAACTCAAGGATTTTCAAGGGGTTATAAGGAATGCAGCGGGTGCAGAGGTGAAAAAAATCAATAAAAAAGACCTGAGCATATCTTCTCTCTCGGAGAGTTTCAAAACGGATGGGTATAGTATTGGTTATGCGAGTAAACACCCTGCGTACCCCTATACCGTACAATATGTCTATGAATTTAAATTTAAGAACGGGATATTAGTTTACCCGAAATTTGACCCTGTTAATAATTACAGGGTCGCAGTAGAACAAGCAAATTATACGATAGAGTTACCTTCCGATACCAAAGTCAGGTACTACTCTAATTTTGACTGTGATATAAAAGAGCGAACAGGGAATAACAAGCACATATATACCTTTTCTGCTAAAAATTTGAAGGCAATAGATGGAGAACCTTTATCCCCTGTTTCAAGGGAGCTTTTCCCGACAGTATCCATTTCTCCTACAGATTTTTGTTATGATTCCAAGTGTGGAAATATGTCTGATTGGAATAATTATGGAAAATGGGTGTCGGCACTTCTCGAAGAAAGGGATGTATTGTCTCAGGATATTGCTGATAAATTGAAAGATATTATTAAAGATGCTAAGACAGATAAAGAGAAAGTAGGAATTTTGTATAAATATTTGCAGGATAACTTTCGTTATGTAAGCATACAGCTGGGGATAGGCGGTTTTCAGCCTATTGATGCGCAGACGACCATGAAAAATAAGTTTGGAGATTGTAAAGGTCTGACAAATATGATGAAAGCCATGCTTCGCGTTGCGGGAATCGAGTCGAATTACTGTGAAATATATTTAGGCAACTTGAAATACCTTTATGAAAATTTTGCTAATGTATCCCAGACAAATCATGCAATCCTGTTGATTCCCTTACAAAATGACAGTATCTGGCTGGAGTGTACAAGCTCGACACTACCGTTCGGATATGTGCATGATAAGATTGCAGGGCATGATGCGCTTGTGATTACCGGTAACGGGGGTAAATTATGCCGGTTGCCGGCCTATACGAGTAAACAGAACAGAACGGAGTCGGGTATGCAGATAAATGTTTCGGAAGACGGTACAGCTAAAGGCAATATAACATTTGTAGAACATCTGACAGGATACGATTATGCAAGGAACTACTACAATATCATGTCTAATGACAGGGATAAGATGGTGGAGTATATAAACGCTAATATAAGTATGCCGAAAATACAGATAGGAGAGATAAATACCGGTGAAGATAAATCAGCACTGCCTTCTTGCTCATTGACATTAAAATACGAAGCAATGGATTTTGCGGGCAAAACAGGAACCAGGTTATTTATTCCCGTATGTCCGCTAAAGAAGAGCTCATACAATGTCTTTTCAGCTACAAAAAGAGCATTTGATATAGAAATCAACGATGGATTTTCGGAGTCGGACACGATTGTTATACAAATACCTGAGTCCTATATTCCCGAATCATTGCCAAAGGATATTTCTTTGACAACAGATTTTGGAACATTCTCATCGCAAAGTGTTTTGGATGGGAATAAAATTATTTATATTCAGAATACGGATATCTTTTCGGGACGGTATGGTAAAGATCGATATAAGGAAATTAAGGCTTTTTTCGGGGAAATAGCTGAGGCAATCAAGCGGAAAGTCGTCGTAAAGAAATCTTGACTGATATCACGTATGACCGGAACAAAATCCATCTGAAAAGAGCATAAAAAAATTGCTGGGAAGTCTTTTTCAAATCCCATAATAATATTTTTCGCTAAAATTTAAACAGTTTCTTATATGATAGAATTACCTTTGTCCGTTAATATCAACAATAATACATAAGCAAGCGTTTAAATAAAAAACGGAATTAATGGAAGGAAAACAACAATATTCAGGCCTTACAGACAAACAAGTTAAAGAGAATAGGGTAAAATACGGAGCGAATATCCTTACTCCTCCCAAGAAAGAACCTCTTTGGAAGCTATTCCTTAAAAAATTTGAAGACCCGATTATCCGCATCTTGCTTATAGCCGCATTCCTATCGTTAGGAATATCCATCATACATAATGAATATATAGAAACGATTGGTATTTTCTGTGCTGTTTTTCTTGCCACAGGAGTTTCCTTTTGGTTCGAAATGGATGCCAATAAGAAATTTGATGTCCTCAATCAGGTGAATGATGAAGATATGCTCATGGTGATGCGTAATGGCAATGTCGGACAAGTAGCCAAAAAAGATATTGTTGTAGGCGATATTGTTTTATTGGAAATAGGGAATGAAGTTCCTGCCGATGGCGAGTTACAGGAAGCTGTATCGATGCAGATAGATGAATCTTGCCTGACGGGAGAATTAAGTATAGATAAAACTACCGATCCTGAACATTTCGAGGAAGGTGTAGCTTACCCTTCAAATTGGGTGCTTCGTGGTACGAAAGTTATCAACGGGCATGGAGTATTTGAAGTGAAAAGGATAGGAGATGCAACTGAGTTTGGTAAAGTTGCTGTAAAAGCAACAGAGAAAGTAGAAGGACAAACTCCATTGAACCGCCAATTGGATTCTCTGGCGAAATTTATTGGTGTTATAGGTTTAGTCCTGGCTGTACTTACGTTTTCCGTACTGGTAGTTAAGGATGTACTGCTCGACCCCGGCGTTCCTGTATCGTTAGGGCAATTATCTCTGCTTGGCGCTGCAATACTGGGTATTGTAATAGCGATGATAAAAGTATGGATGCCGATAATATATGATGGGCTGGAACTGACGGGAAGAAAAATGCATCTTCCTGAATCCGTAAAAGATGGAAGTTGGCTCAGGTGGTTGGCAACGGGGGCTGTGGTTACGGTTGCTATTGCCGGTCTTGGTTATATTTTTGATGTTAATCCTTTAGACAGTAATTCGTGGGTAAGTATAGATACTGCCGCCGAAATATTACAGGCGTTCATGATGGCTGTTACGCTGGTGGTCGTCGCTGTTCCCGAGGGGCTGCCGATGAGCGTAACCCTTAGTTTGGCTTTGAGTATGCGCCGCATGCTGAAAATGAACAATCTCGTGCGTAAGATGCATGCAGTGGAAACAATGGGAGCTACCACGGTTATTTGTACTGATAAAACAGGGACCCTTACACAAAATCAGATGCAGGTATCCAATACCAATTTTTACGGTGTAGAAAATCAAGTATTGACAGACAGCGAAGTAAGCCGGCTTATCATAGGGAATATTTCGGTAAACTCAACAGCTTTTATCGACTTTTCTAACCCTGCAAAACCGTCTGCACTGGGTAATCCTACCGAAGGGGCATTGCTTCTTTGGCTAAACAAAAGCAAGATACTATATAGCAATATAAGAAATAAGGAAGACATACAGGATCAACTGCCGTTTTCTACCGAACGGAAATATATGGCTACTCTCGTTAATTCTCCAAAACTGAGAAGGAGAGTCCTGTATGTAAAGGGTGCGCCGGAAGTTGTATTGGGAAAATGTAAGGAAGTAACTGCCGCGGATGGGTTAGTACCGGTTAGCGGATACAAAGATATTGTTGATAGACAGTTGCTTCAATATCAGAATCAGGCAATGCGTACGCTCGGTTTTGCATATAAGTATGTGAGCGAAGATGACCGGAGGTCTGTTGAAGAACTGGCTTCGGGCGGCGATCTTATATTTTTAGGCGTGGCCGGAATTTCCGATCCTGTACGTCCGGATGTGCCCGATGCTGTTAAACAGTGCCTTAATGCCGGAGTTAAAGTGAAAATTGTTACAGGAGATACATACGGAACTGCGAAAGAGATAGGCCGCCAGATTGGTATTTGGAATGATGATGCAGATACAGACGAGAATATTATAGGCGGTGTGGACTTTGAAAATCTTTCAGACGAAGAGGCCTTGGAACGTGTACAAGGGCTGAAGATAATGTGTCGTGCCCGTCCTACCGACAAGCAACGTCTTGTACATTTGTTGAAGCAGAAGGATGAGGTCGTTGCTGTTACCGGAGACGGGACAAATGATGCTCCTGCTTTGAACTATGCCGATGTCGGCCTTTCGATGGGTTCGGGGACATCTGTGGCCAAAGAAGCCAGCGACATTACATTGCTTGACGATTCGTTCAGCAGTATTGCCGTAGCTGTTATGTGGGGACGCTCGCTGTATAAAAACATCCAGCGTTTTATGCTGTTTCAGCTTACTATCAATGTGGCTGCCCTTCTGATAGTCTTTCTAGGCTCTGTTTTTGGACAGGAATTGCCTTTGACCGTAACTCAGATGCTTTGGGTAAATCTGATTATGGATACCTTTGCGGCAGGTGCGTTGGCATCTCTGCCGCCCGATCCTGATGTAATGAATAGTAAACCGAGGAAGAATAGCGACTTTATCGTAACATCTTCTATTACCCGTCATATACTTATAACAGGCCTTATTTTTGTTGTCCTGCTTTTGGGGATGATGTATTATTTTTCAAATCCTGAGCATTTGAATTCATTCTTCAGTTATATACCGGAAGAGGAGAGAGGGCGTTATTCCCTGTCTTATTTCTTTACTGTATTTGTTTTGTTGCAGTTTTGGAATATATTTAATGCTAAGGCATATCAAACAGGGAAATCTGCTTTTGCCGGATTGGGTAAGAGCGCCGGATTTGAAATTGTAGCCCTGATTATCCTTGTAGGCCAGATTTTGATAGTGACATTTGGTGGAGATGTTTTCAGGACAATGCCGCTGACATTACAGGATTGGGGTATAATTATCGGAGGAACGTCTGTCGTTCTTTGGGCAAGAGAATTCATCAGGCTGGCGAACAGGAAATAAAGCTTTCTTTGATTTATAATCATTAATTGATTATTAACAAGAAACATTACACTGAGGTACACTGAAAAGACACTGAGGTTCTCTGAGAATGGAACAGAAACTAAAGGCTACATTTGCATGGAATGCTTATTCCAATTCAAACTTCATATTGTAGTTGTAATACTTATCATCCCGAAAATGAATGTATCCTTCGTCTATTTTTTCAAAGCCCAAACGAGAATAGAATACGACATTACAGGGGAGCTGTGTTGTCAATCCAATAAATTTGGTATCGGTATTGGTAGCCGGTAATTCGTCAAGCATCTTTTTTATGGCAAAACTACCGATACCTTTGCCTTGATATTCACTTTTAATGACAACCATTGACAGGTAATGAAACGGTGAGTTTCCCATCGAATCCGTTATCGCTTTTTTATTACAGGCATCTAACTTGAACATCCGGTAAAGGGAGTTAACCCCAAACTTTGAAATAAAACCGAAAAGCCCGATTTTGAAATAGGTAAAAAGATTCGTCTTTACTCCTTCCGGCGGCACTAAGGTAAATGTGCCGGTTATCTTCCCTGTGTCTTTTTCTTTTATAACGCTAGTCAAAGATTCTTTGTTATTATCGATGAGCAGGCTTGCCTTAAACAGCCGGAAAAGACCTTCGTCAAGTTGGCTCTTCTTTTTAAAAATAATGGAATACGCCGGATTTGTTCTGAAAGCAGCAGTTAGTATTCCGGCAACCTCGTCAATTTCCGAATTTTGTATTTTTTCTATCGAAAATTCTTTCATGCTTACATTTCCAAATTTCAAAGATAAACAATAAGTAATACGAATTTGAATCCGAGGTCGTTATTTTTCATTCTTAGAAATTGTTTGAATTTTATAACAGATTTTTTTTATAGTTATTTTCAGATGGATTTTATTCTTTTTGCTTGCAGGTTTAGCGGGCTAAACCCAGAGTAAAAAGGGAAAAATACGCTGAAAAGGGCATAAAAAAATTGCTAAGAAGTTTTTTTTCAAATCCTGTAATAATATTTTTCGATAAAATTCAAACAGTTTCTTATAATATCCTGCGATCCTTTCCCCCGCTCGCGCAGACTTGTAGTCTGGTATGGAAAAATATCCTAAAATAAAAGCACACAGTCTAAATCGGGTTCCCATAAAATATCATCAAATTGATATTCAGTAATATATATAGAAATTGCCGCCTGGGATTAAACAAAAATCGTTATCTTCGAATGTTAAAAAGAAGTTTTATGTGCTATATATTACAAAGAAAACAGTTACATTACTTTATATAGAGATTGCGGACATGCTGGGTATTTCCGTTAAGACAATCAACATATACATAGCCAAGGCATTGGGGCTAATCTCGGAAGCCCTGAAAAATAATTTAAAAAAAATCATCTGCGAATAGGAGATTTAATTTATAATTCTGGGATGGGTGAAATCCCCCGCCTTTAGGCGGAGCACTTTTATATTATTTGGATAAATTTCTCATATATAGAAATCTACTCATCTTTTTAGGTATAAAATATTGTAAATAAGTTCCTGTAATGGCATTATTAGTCTTTCTTTAGGAGGCTTTAGCCTCTTAGGGCTTACAGTAACCCACCGCCTCTTTAGGCGTGTGGTTGTTTAGATCAAAATTGCGTTTATATAAATAATAGTAGCACCATGGCCCTGCAAATGCTGGCCGGAACCTACAATACAGAGTTCCGCATCATGAACGTGGAACCCCAACCTAATCCTGACCAGGATGCTGATCTCAACAAGACATCCACATATGGCTTGATGGATAATCCTACCGGTATTTCCGTTTCCGCGCGCGACACGCTGCGCGTGTTTGTCAGCGGTCTGTCGTCCACTTGCTACACCTACGCCGCACAACCGTAACGATGACAACGCCCACCTCTTCCACCAGTTAGTCCCTTTCTGGCAACTCTACCTCTATTTGGACAACGTCTTGGGCAAGACCGGCACACACAAGGCAAGCTTCTACGAAGATATTTACGAACACTACCGCAAAAACGACGCTACTGTCGGCACCCGTACCGACGGCCAGCACCAGCTTTACTTCGTGGAACTGGTCTGCAAGACGGCTAACCTCGACCTCTCGGACTTCTTCCTGAAGACAGGATTCCTGCAACCGTATTCCGCAGGCAACTTCCTCGTGAGCCAGGCCATGGTGGACGCTACGCTTGCCAAGATAAAAATCTATCCTCGCCCGGAACAACAAGCTTTTGAGTACATTACGGATGCCAACGTCGGCATCTTCAAGCAGAAACTTCCCTTACAGACAGGTGGTGAAACGGAAGTGAACAAGAACGGGAAACTAACCACTCCACCCACAGGGTGGACCAACGCCGTAGCCTTCGAAGTACGCGAAAACAGTGCGGACGGAGCCATCAAGTGCGTGTTTACTGCCGACAACGGCATCACGTCGCAGTCTTTCAGCGGCAACGGCTTTACGTTCCATCCATCGGCAGGACATCACCTGTATGCCGTGGCGCATGATGGTGAGCGCCGCGAAGTGCCCGTATCGGTGGCAGGCAGCACGCTCACCCCGCCGGAATTCACCATCGCGGTTGGAAGCAAAGTACTGTATCTCAATCCAGTCTTGAAGACCAGCGATACATGGAATCTCGAACTCTCCACTACCTGGACAGCCGAGAACCACATCGGACAGTGGGGATCGCCCTTGCTTGCTTCCGATGAAGAACCCGGCAAGGACGGCAAAGATCAAAAGTTCCAATACTGGTGGAATGCACCCGACAACAAGGGTGGAGAGGTCTCCTTCAACAACAATACCGCCTCCTTCCCACGTCCGTCCGTGCCTGTCACTTTTGTATTCACACTTGAGAGTGAAGGTGATGGAAACATCTATATCACGCTGAAAGTAAACGGTAATGTAGTTGACAATCGCCATCGTATCGAAGGCATGGAAGAACTGGCTCTGGTGAGCAAGAATACGAATTATGAAATGCAAGGTAAACTGAACAAATAAAAGTGTTACCTTTATCGGTTTATCCTCTGAAACTTTGTATGATTTAGAGCTGATTTTTAGAAATTTTAAATAATTGTAATGTGAAGAAATTGTCAATATACCTGTCTGAGCCTGAAAGGCGAAGCAATCCGGAAATTGCCTGATTAGCGGTAGGGGCAGTCCTTTGTGACTACCCGAAAAGATACAACCGGATTGCTTCGGGTAAACCCTCGCAATGACGAGAAAGAGAAAGTCAAAGCGGGCGCATAAAGCATTTTTGGTTCCTTTTGCTGCTTAGAACAAAAGGAACGCAAGCAATCTGTGATTGCTTGCAGAAGAAAGAATATGGGATGATACTGTTTAAATGATTTCAAATGAGAACAATATTTTTGTTTATCGCTGCATTACTGACCATCAATCAGGGTGCCGCAGCACAGGAAAAAACAGATGAACCGTCT
>JAISES010000145.1 GCA_031263965.1 Prevotella sp.
ATTGCTTCGCTACACTACGTTTCGCTCGCAATGACGGGAGAAATGGAACAATTATATACGGCAATAATTATTTTATAGAACTTGTTTATAAACAGTCGCTTAGTCTTGTTTGGATAAAATATCCTTAATTATTACAGGAAAGTGTGTGTACTCAAGCGCATGCACTTTTTTTGCAACATCTTCGAATGTATCATTTGGTAAAACCGGGCATTTTGCCTGGAATATGATGTCGCCCTCGTCGTAGTTTTCATTTATATAGTGGATCGTTATGCCCGACTCGGACTCTTTAGACTCAACCACAGCTTTATGCACATTGTCCCCGTACATGCCTTTTCCTCCAAACTTTGGCAACAGCGCAGGGTGGATATTGACTATTTTGTGAGGAAAAGCTTTTAATAAACTGCCGGGGATTTTCAATAAAAAGCCTGCCAAAACAATAAAGTCTATGTTCTTTGATTGTAGGAAATTGACCACATTACCGGTCATGTCAAAGTCATTTTTTGAGAAAGCGACGGCTTCTATTTCCAGCTTTTTTGCCCGTTCGAGGACGAAAGCATCTTTTTTGTTTGAAACGATAAGGGATATTTCTACGGTTTTGCTGTTTTTGAAATACTTGGCGATGTTTTCGGCATTAGTCCCTGATCCGGAAGCAAAAATGGCAATTTTAGACATAAATATTTTTTAGGTATATGCACATAAACAAAAAAAATGTGCAACTTTTAATTATTTTATCAGCAAAATATTTGTTTCATATGTATAAAAAACTGTTACTTTGCACCGACAAAATTAGAAATAAAAATTTATTATTAATCAAAACTAAAAATTATGTCGGAAGTAGCATCAAAAGTGAAAGCAATTATCGTTGATAAGTTAGGCGTGGAAGAGTCTGAAGTTACTGAAACAGCTAGCTTTACAAATGATCTTGGAGCAGATTCACTTGACACAGTAGAATTAATCATGGAATTTGAAAAGGAATTCGGCATTTCTATTCCAGATGATCAGACTGAAAAAATCGCTACAGTAGGAGACGCAGTTTCTTACATTGAAGCAAATGCAAAATAATCTTTTTTCCAATATTTACTTATGGAATTAAAAAGAGTAGTAGTAACAGGTCTGGGGTCGGTTACTCCACTGGGTAATAATGTCGCTGCAACATGGGACAATGCCTTAAAAGGAGTGAGTGGGGCCGGACCTATTACTCATTTCGATGCTTCTAAATTTAAAACACAATTTGCGTGCGAAGTAAAAGATTTTGACCCGTCGGCCTATCTGGACAGGAAAGAAATCCGTAAATGTGACAGATATACATTATTGGCTATAGCCTCTTCGGAGGAGGCCATTACAGATTCGAAACTCGATTTTGAAAAAGAAAACTGCGACAGGACCGGTGTGCTCATGTCGGCCGGTATAGGTGGTATCAAGACCTTTGAAGAAGAGGTAAGCTATTACTTTACGCACGAAGATATGGGGCCGAAATTCAATCCGTTCTTTATCCCTAAAATGATTTCGGATATAGCGGCGGGGATGATTTCGATCCGTCACGGATTGAGAGGGCCTAACTTTGGTACGGTATCGGCTTGCGCTTCATCTACACATAGCGCTATTCTGGCTTTTGACCAGATTCGTTTGGGTAAGGCTGATGTCATGGTCGTAGGTGGCGCCGAGGCGGCTATTACCGCATCAGGAGTAGGAGGCTTCAATGCAATGACGGCTCTGTCTACACGCAACGATTCGCCCCAAACCGCATCCCGCCCGTTCAGCGCCAGCCGCGACGGATTCGTTATCGGAGAGGGTTCGGCTTGCCTTATATTCGAAGAGTTAGGGCATGCGTTGGCTCGCGGAGCTAAAATATATGCCGAAGTAGTCGGCGGCGGCATGTCAGCCGATGCTTATCACTTAACAGCATCCCATCCGGAAGGTTTAGGTGCAAAGCTGGTAATGAGGAATGCCCTGGAAGATGCACATATGAATCCTGAAGAAATGGATTATATTAATGTTCACGGTACATCTACTCCGGTAGGAGACCCTTCCGAAGTAAAAGCGATAAAAGAGGTTTTTGGCGAGCATGCCTATAACCTGAATATTAGTTCAACCAAATCGATGACAGGCCACCTGCTTGGCGCTGCCGGAGCTATGGAAACTTTGTTCTGCGTACTGGCAGTACAAAACGACATTGTTCCCCCTACTATTAATTTTGAGGGCGATGAAGACCCGGAAATCGATTATAAATTGAATCTTACATTCAATAAGGCTCAGAAGAGGACTGTTAATGTAGCATTATCTAACACATTTGGCTTCGGAGGACATAACGCTTGTATTATCGTGAAGAAGTTTAAGAAATAGGAACACTGTGCTTAGGAAAATATATCGAAGTATAAGGCTTCTTCCTAAAAGAGGGAAGGAGCCTTATGCGTCTTTCCATAAAATATTAGGCTTTTATCCGTATAATATAACATTGTACGAACAGGCCTTTTTACACAAATCCTCTTCGATAAAGCTGAAAGACGGCAGATGGATCAACAATGAACGCCTGGAATTTCTTGGCGATGCCATTCTGGATGCTATTGTAGCCGATATTGTATTCAAACAGTTTGAATATAAGAAAGAGGACTTCCTTACAAACATGCGCTCTAAAATAGTGCAAAGAGAAACGCTTAATAAACTGGCCCTGGATTTGAATATCGATAAGTTTATAAAATCATCTACACGTGGCACGCCTCATAATACGCATATGTATGGCAATGCTTTAGAGGCGCTTATCGGGGCTATTTATCTTGATCAGGGATATCGTGTGGCTAAGAAATTTGTTATTGAAAGATTGATACAAAGGCATCTGAATATAGATACCGTTGCCGGAATAGAGGCAAACTATAAATCCAGGCTGATAGAGTGGAGCCAGAAGCAAAAAATATCTGTCAGTTTCGATTTAATAGATAGTTATGTGGATGGAAATAACACCCCGATCTTCAAAACAGCAGTTATTATAATGGGGCTGCAAGCCGGTTTAGGAACGGGTTACTCCAAAAAAGAGTCACAACAGAAAGCGGCTAAAGAAGCTTATAATAAACTGCACCGTAACGCAAACTTCCGTACTCAGATATTTAGACTTCATGAGCAGCAACAGCGGCTCCAGAGTGAGACATACGTAAATGTCCCTGATATATCTGAAAATATAGAAGAGGGTGTATCAAAAACCTGTCATCCCGTGCCCGACACGGAATCTTCCGAAAGCTAATCGCTGTTTATCAGCGGCTTGCAGATCAAGTCAGCAATGACAACCGGTGTAAAAAGGACTTCTGGCACAGTCTCTACAGTGAACAAGTTACGAGTTACAAGTTGTTAACTCATTTACTCGTATCTTG
>JAISES010000193.1 GCA_031263965.1 Prevotella sp.
TTTGTCCAGGTTTTCGTCAAACTGGAACAATACCTCGATCCGGGCAATTTATCGGTGAAAAACGTGAGTATGGTTGCCATTATCCCCGACAACAACGGAATGACCCAAGAGGATTGGGAGGACTTTGGAACAAAGTCGGGAATGATACAGGAGCGTATGCTGGCAGGCAACTATGTGGAAGCCGTACACCAGGGTTATTTTTCTGTTCCGCTCAATAGGCCCGCTTCATATAATTTTCAGGATTCGTTGACATACAACAGGCAAAAATACAAGTTTTATATAAAAACCAGCGATGACAAATTCCCTGTAGTATTCAAGCCCCTGATGATCACAGGAACATGGTTTAAAGATGAAGCCTTTACAGATGGCGTATTCCCCGCCGTGGTTACAAAAACCCTGGTTGAGAAGCTGGGAGTAAATGAGCCGGTAGGAATGTTGTTAAGCTATCAAGGGCGCAACTTTAGGGTAACAGGCGTTATGCCTGACTTTAAAACAAGAACATATGATGAATCAACGCCCACTGCTGTTTTTGCCGCATCTGCATTCAAAGATACCCGGTTTGAAAGCAACGCCGAAATGGCCATACTTATAAAAGACGGGCAAATGAGAAATTTCATCAACGCATTCTGGAAAGAAGCTCTGGCAGCCTTTCCGGGCAAAGCATATCAGCCTTTTGCCGCCGACATGGAAGAACTCAACAAGGATTCTAATATAGAAACATATCTGATACTTTTAATTACTGTCATCCCCACCCTCTTCCTGATCATATTTGCTTTCTTGGGAACATTCAGCCTGATGTACCGTCAATCGAAAAGATCGACAGGCGAATACGGGCTAAGAATGGCCTTAGGCAGTACAAGGAATAATCTCCGGAAATTTGTATTCATCCAAAGTTGCCTTCTTACTTCAATAGCCGCCGCAATAGGTTGCTTTATCTCTGTAAACTTATATTTGATCGTTTTTCCCGAGGTAGCTGTTACAACTTTCATTATAGCCGTTATGGCAACTATAATATTAATGTTCCTGTTTGCCATTGCCAGTGTTTGGTATCCGGCCTATGCAGCATCTAAAACACAACCCGCCATCGCGCTCAAGCAAGAAGAATAAAAACTATAAGATATACCCCACATGTATAAAATATATCTCAAACAAGCCATCGAAATGCTGAAACAGAATAAATTCATCAGCATTATCACTGTCGTCGGAACGGCTTTGGCCATTATGATGATCATGGTGATTATCGTTGCCGACTCGATAAAAAAAAGCAATATCCCTCCCGAAATAAACAGGGATAGGACAATGTATTTGCGCTACGAAATAAAAAACAAAAAAGACGGCAAAGGCATGCAAAGCAATGGCTTTATCAGTTATGGAGTATACAAAGGATACCTGACTGATCTCAGGAAGCCGGAACTGGTAAGCCTGCAACAAGACTCATGGAATAAAACTTTAGTCACAACAACTGAAAATGAAACAGAAAGAATGGCTATGAAACTAAAGGTTACAGATGCCAATTTCTGGAAACTAATGGAACTTGCTTTCGTAGAAGGAAACCCGTATAGTGAAGAGGATTTCAAATCCGGCTTAAAAAAAGCCGTAATAACAGAAGAAACCTCAAAAAAATTGGTTGGGAATGAAAGTGCACTGGGCAAAACCATCAAAGTAGATTTCAAGCCATATACCGTATGTGGTATTATAAAGGACGTCTCTCCGATTTTTGCCTACGCTCATTCGGATATTTATATACCGTATACGTCACGGGGTGGTTACGAAGAAGATGGATTCATAATACAGCTTCTGGCAAAAAACAAATCTGACTTTGATGCCATATCAGAAGAAATAAGAGCTGCTGAACGAAAATTCAATGCTGTAGAAGAATGGAACCTTACTTTGATGGGACCATACAACCACTCTACTCAATATCTGAGTACAAGCAACCTGGAGCCTAATGTAAAAGGCTATAACAGGAAAATGATCTTCATTTTAACACTACTCTTACTGATTCCTGCCATCAATCTTTCCAGTTTCAGTTTATCCCGCATCAAAAAGCGGACGGAAGAAATTGGGGTAAGAAAGGCTTTCGGCGCAAAAAGATATGTAATCCTGATACAAGTATTATACGAAAATCTCATTACATCTCTTATTGGCGGCATCATCGGATTAGTATTATCATATGCAGTTGTTATCTGGTTAAAACAATGGCTGCTGGGCATTGAATCCGGAAGCAGCCTGCCTATCGAGACGTTCGTATCTTTACCTGTATTTGTGGCTGTATTCGTTGTATGCATGCTACTCAACCTTCTTTCGGCCGGTATCCCTGCATACAGGGCATCCAGAATTAAAATAGTAGACTCACTCAATAAAAATCAGGAATCATGATAAAGCAGATATTTAAAATAATATGGACCGAGCGGAAAACAAATGCCTGGATATTACTGGAACTTATATTAGTCTTTTGCATATTGTGGTTTTGTACCGATTATCTGTTTTTTACAGCGAAACGATATTTTCAGCCGCAGGGATTTGATATAGAACACACTTACCGGATCAATATCAGCGCCAAAGATGAAGGCAGGGAAGTTCTCAGTTCGGGAAGCGATGAAGACAAAAACAAAATGCTGGAAGATATATGGACTATTTACGACAGGATCAAGCTACATCCTGCCGTAGAGTACATAAGCTATTCGAACTCATCATACCCTTATTCGGGGTCGTGGTCGAGTACCAGCATAATGCAGGATTCCGTAGTAGTGAATTCGCAGATAAAAAGGATAACGCCCGAATTCTTTAATGTATTCAGAATAAACATAATATCGGGAACATCTTTTACATGGGAAAATTCGGTAGCAGGCAGACCCGTTATTATCAGCGCCGATAAGGATAACTTATTTGGAAAACAAAGCCCTGAAAAGATTCAATATGTAAACCGGGACAAAGATAATAAAGAAGATAAAGAAGATGTAATTGGGGTTGCAAACAGAAGTAAAAGAAGTGAATTTGAAGAATATAATGCCATTGCTTATTATCCAATAAAAAAAGACAATCAAGATATCACAAGATACAGAGAACTCTGTGTCAGGGTGAAGCCCGAAGCAGACAAAAACTTTCCGGAACAGTTTACCAAAGATATGCGCAGCCAACTGGAGTTGGGGCATTACTATCTATCGTCGGTAACATCTATAGACAAAGATCGCGAAGGCTATATGGGATGGATGGGGTATAGCGACAACTTCAAGAGTATTTATTCCATATCTACATTCCTCATCATTAATATCTTCCTCGGAGTCATCGGCACATTCTGGTTCAGGGTACAATCGCGCCGCAGCGAAATCGGACTTCGCATAGCTATGGGCTCTACCAAAAACGGAGTAAAAAAGTTGTTCCTGTCCGAAACATTTCTGCTTCTGTTGTCAGCCAGTATTGCGGCCGCTATTATTTGCGTAAATATATCCTTGGGAGACATATTGAAAGACATCAACCTGCCGATACCGGACAGAGGGGAAGACAAAGTAGAGGTTGCCCAATACCTTATCAATTATGGTATAACACTCGCATTCCTTGCCGTTATAACCTTTGTTGCCGTATGGTATCCGGCAACCAGGGCGGCTAAAATACAACCGGCAGAAGCTTTGAAAGACGAATAAAATAAAAAAACAGATGTATAAGACCTATTTCAAACAAGCTATCGAAATGCTGAAGCAAAACAAATTCATCAGCATTATATCCATTACCGGTACGGCATTGGCCATTATGATGGTTATGGTAATCATAGTTAGCGATACCATCAGAAGGATAGATATAGCACCGGAAATAAACAGGAGTAAAACGTATTATGCCGGACGATATTCGAAAGTCAACAGTGAGAACCATAAATGGCAGTCATCGATAGATTTCCGGATGTACAAAGATTATTTCTCTGATCTTAAAACCCCGGAAATAACATCGGTAATAAAAGATAACGAATCGTATATGATAAAAAAAGATGGTGTAAACGAACGCTTTTTAGAGTCTGTACGCATGACGGATGCCAACTTTTGGAAAATTATGTCATTCTCTTTTGTTGACGGAAAACCATTCTCTCAAGAAGAATTCGACTCAGGTATAAACAATGCTATCATATCCGAAAGTTTAGCAAAAAAGGTTTTTGGAAACAATAAGGCTGTTGGCAAGGATATCGAAATTGACTTCAATTCCTACAAAGTGACAGGTGTTGTAAAAAACGTTTCGCAATCTTTCACATATGCGTATGCAGAGGCATATATTCCAATCACAGCAATAAAAGGATATGAAAAACATAGATGCCTGATTTTGATCTTGTTAAACAACCAGAAAGATTACGGATTGTTACAAAAAGAGTTTGAAAAGGCCGACAGGAAATACAATGCTGCGGATCCCGATTGGAATATGACTTTCTATATTCCACGAAGCCACTCCCTGATGAATCTTACGAGCGATCCGTATGAAGAACCCGACCCCGGTACAGCCAGGCGCAAGATGATATTCATATTCACCATACTCTTGCTTATTCCGGCTGTCAACTTATCCAGCTTCAGCATGTCGCGCATAAAAAACCGGACTGAAGAAATCGGTGTAAGAAAAGCATTTGGAGCCAGAAAAGTAATAATTATGATCCAAGTCCTTTATGAAAACTTTATAACAGCCTTAACCGGAGGTCTCATCGGGCTGGGACTATCTTATGTCATTGTAGTATGGCTCAAAAACTGGCTATTGGATATAGATGCGGAAAGCGCCATTCCTGTCGAAGCTTTGGTTTCTATTCCGGTACTGACCGGATTATTCATAGCTTGTTTCGTATTGAACTTACTATCGGCAGGCATACCGGCATACCTTGCTTCACGGTCCGAAATTGTTGACTCTATTAATAAGAAAACCTTATGATAAAACATATTTATAGCATTATCTGGAATGAACGTAAGATCAACATATGGATACTTATCGAGCTAGTCCTCGTATTTTGCATATTATGGTTCTGTGTAGATTACTCCTATTTCTATATGAAACGCTATTTTGAGCCGAAAGGATTTGATGTAGATCATGTTTACAATATAAATCTGGGAATGAAAACGCATGCCGGCGAACCAAATTACGAAGAAACCCTGGATGATTTCCGGACAATAGTAGACAGAATAGAAAAATATCCGGAAATAGAAAGTTTTTGCGTTTCTATTGCTGCAATGCCTTATTCAGGCTCATATTCTAATTATGGTTGCTTTATTGATACCGCATCAATTGTCTATGTGCAGGTAAAGGCTGTAACATCCGGATATTTCGATGTTTTCAAGATCGAAAAAATAAGCGGAGACCTATCCGAATGGGATAATGCATCGAGCAATTCCAATATTATAAGTGGCGACAAAGACAATATTCTCCTGGATATGCCTGTCAATCGGATAAAGACATTCAAATTAGGATCTAAAAATGACTATCAGGAACTAAAAATAACAGGAATTGCAGCTCCCGTAAAAAGAA
>JAISES010000208.1 GCA_031263965.1 Prevotella sp.
AATGCCGGTTGAGAAAAAATCTCTTTGTTAACCATGTGTTTCAAACTTGCGCCGCACTGCATAATTTCAGAATTGCACATAAACCGTTCAATTATAAATTTAAACTAACATAATGTCTAATTGATATTATCCAATTCCTGCATACTATTAAGAATGTCATAGAAGGCATTACTTACATCGAAAATTACTTCTTCTTTCGTCATAGCAGCCCGAAGCCTTTGAAGTTCCTGATTGTTCTTGGCTATCTTAATCCCCGTAAATAAGGTGGGCGAAAAGATTACTTGTTCAACGGAAATACCAAAATCCAATTCGTTCTTTGAACCCATCTGAACAGGGATTTGTGTTCCGCTTTCGCCAATAAGTTCGCCGGGTAACATCGTTGTAGGTAAAACCAAACTGTGGTCGAAACCGCCCGAAGCGTTTATCTGTGGCAACACATTCGACCGGGCTTCATTTATCTGATAACCTGCCTCACTGACATTGAGATTTGCCTTATGCGTGGCATAGCTGTTATTGATGGCGAAGTCGAGACATTGCTGCAAAGAGAACTTCTGTGGATATTTTTGCGCCATGACCGTATTGCCTGTTATCAATAAGGCAAACAAAACCAGAATCGTTCTCATTTTCCGAAATTATATTTGATTCCGAAAGACACATACGGAGAAACAGAGAAATAATAATCATTATCCGTTGCAAACACTCCTTTCAACGTTCGGTCGCTGTAAGAAGCCGGACGATACAGATTCAGCCCTGCCATAGCAGTCATGGATAATCCGGTTTTGCCAACCTTTATTTCGGGGCGAAACCCTGTAACTATATATTGATGGGAGAATATCACATCTTTGCCGTCCTTTTCCAACAAAGCTGCTTGTCCGTTCATTTCTAAAGCATACGATAGTTTGAACCAATCGTTGAAACTATAACCTGCTGATACGTCTAAACCTTCGACCAACTCTACATTCACATCGAACTTCCCGTCAAGTTCCCAATTCAGATACACGGCAGGGAATATCATCGGATAGCCCAACGAACTATTGATAGCTACACCGCCGCCAATAGACAGATTGGGTTTCAGGTGACGGATGAAGATAATTCCTCCACTTCCAAGTACGTGCTTGAACCTAATTTTAGAGAGGTCTGCGGAAGGAGCAAGTACCGCCACACCCGCACTTGCCCGCATCGACCATTTGTCGTTTAACGGTCGTAAGTGGTAAAGCCCTACTTGTAAATTCATGATTTCGGAAACCATGTGATCCGTGAAATTTTTGTTATTCAACGAAGTGTACGACCCGCCAAGACCAATGCCCCAAGCAGTCGGACGATTGTTTTCATTCAGTTTCACGGATAGAGGCATGTTGAATGCTCCCTGATAGACAACGGCGGAGCCTTTGGCATCGCCTATTTTCTCTTTGGGCTTTTCGCCGGGAGGCAGGAAATAATAACCGGAACTTCCGAGATATTCGGTTTTGAACGAGATTTGTTGCGCTTTCCCTTCGATACATAGTAGGGTTCCCAATGCTGCTAAGAATAATGATATTAACTTCATGATTTCTAAATTTATACGTTTATACTCACTTTATTTTTCAGCAAAAGAACGATGAACAAAACAATGCTGAAAGCGAGAAACCATAGAGTTAAGAATCGACAAAGTGAAATGCAGAAAAAAGGGCATGGAATTTTCCATACCCTGTTCAAAAAAGAAGAATAAGTTGTTTTAGGATTATTCCAGAATCCCGTCCATCCATTTTAGGAAGTCGGATACACGTACTCTGCTAACCAACACTTCATGCGGACATACTGGAGAAAAGGAGAGTTTCAAACGGCTGTTGAAGTATTTGGCAACATTTTCGATAGCCTTCACATTACCGATACAATTACGCGATACACGAAAAAACAGGCGGCTATCAAGTTGCTGTTCCAACTGGTCTAATGTGTAATTAATGATATACCGTTTATTTTGAAACGTATGTAGGAATACAACCCCTTCTTCACTGTAAAAATGAGCAATATCCGCCGTTTCTATATAATGATAATTGTCTCCTTTTGATATTAAGAAACGGTTTTTGTTTTTGGTGGCTAATAACTGCTCAAAATTCTTAGGGTTGGTTTTGTGAGAATTATCGTGGAAGATATTCTCAAATTTGACTAATGCCGCTTCTAATTCCTTCTCATCAAAAGGTTTCAGCAGGTAATCAATACTGTTCAACTTGAATGCTTTGATAGCGTGTTCATCATAAGCAGTGGTAAATATCACAGGGGTAGAAACTTCTACATGATTGAATATCTCGAAGCAGTTACCGTCAGCAAGCCGTATATCCAACAGAATCAGATCGACAACAGAAGTTTTCAGAAACGCAATGGTATCTATGACTGTTTTCGTCCGCTTCTCCAACGAATAACTGGGACGTAACTCTGTCATCATGCGTTTCAGTTCTTCGTATGCAAATCGCTCATCTTCTACTATCAGGTACTTCATGGTTGTATATAGGGGATTTTTACAATAAACACTTGGGGAGTATGCTCGACAACTACATCTTTGGCATACAATTTATATTGCTTCGTTAGGTATTTTAGTCCAATTCCGCTTTTATCCACATCGTTCGAGGGCTGGATATTATTTTCGACTGTAATGTATTCACTTCCGATAGTAATTTTTATATCCAATGGCATTTCTTCGGTTGCCACGTTATGCTTAAATACATTTTCTATCAGTAATTGAAGAGTAAGAGGAATAATCATGTTCTTTTCACTGATGCACGTTTTGTTTACCGTGAAGGTAAAAGAGTTTTCAAACCTCATTTCCATTAGGAAAATGTATGATTCCAACGCATCCAAATCTTCTTCAACAGAAACCATCGGTCGCCTATTTAGGGAAAGCACATATCGATAAGTCTTTGACAAGGCTTTGGTAAACTTATTCGCATTATTTGGATTCATATATATTAATGACGACAACACATTGAGCGAATTGAACAGGAAATGGGGATTTATCTGTGCCCTTAACGTTTCATGCTCGAACAGCAATGCTTCACGTTTTGCTTTCTCGGAATCGGCTATGGCTTTTTGTTCGGACTGGAAATAGTGGATCAGTTCAAAAGCCAACAGGATAGGAATATTATTTGTCATTCCAAATGCAAATTTGACAAGAAAAGAAGGCAGCCCATCTTTGGAAATAAGGAGTACGTCGTATATCAGGTAATTAAACATACCTAATACGATCAGGCATATTACGATTACCCCTACAAAGTCCGCTATGATACGAAAAAATACGTTTTTAGAATAGGGAATATACTTATTCAGAAATAGTAATAACATGTAATCTGCTATACACATGGTAAAGATTACGATATAGTGGGACAACAACTGTTTCAGAAAGTTATCTCCTAAATCCTCTCCCATCAGAATGGCGCTGAAAAGCATTTGACACAAAGCGTAGAGCAGTGTGGCAAACAGAAAAATAAGCGTATGTTTTAAATTTACCTTTTTAATTCGTATCATAGTTCAAAAGTAGATTTTTTACAGAAGATTCATGAAAAAACTTCTGAATATCTTATGAACTTCATTATTTGGAGGATGAATTTAAGTTTTCTCCAAAAGTGAATCATTTTTTCTTCTGATATTCGACCATTACAATGCCGGAAGAATAGTTTTTACTTTCTGTCAATTCCCATTTTGATTCTTTAGATTGTTCAGGAAACAGAGGTATGCCATTGCCGAGAATAACAGGAATATATGCTATCTTCATTTCATCCACCAAATCGGCAGCCAGTAGCATTGAAACTAACTCGCCACCACCAAACAGCCAAATATTTCCTCCCTGCTCGCTGCGTATAGCAGTAATGCGTTCAATTACATTTTCCGTAATGAATTTAATGTTTTCTTTCTCTCCCCAATCATGGCGGGAAACTACATAAACTACTTTATCGGCATACGCACCCATCGCATCCATGTTTGACAACTCCCGCCAAGAGCGACCACCCATAATAATAGTATCAATCGAAGCCATAAACTCCTTATAGCCGTAATTCATTTCTTTAGTAATGGGAAATTCCGAAAGCCATTCGATACCGCCGTCTGGTTCGGCGATTCGCCCGTCAATAGACGCGGCGATGTAAAGGATAATCTTTTTCATGTTGATAATCTTTGCGTTATTTACTCTTGTTATGTTCGCCGGAGTAACACGCAAAAAGAAGCGTGGAACTCACACACTTCAATGTAGAGGTACTGGTATACCCGAAAAGGAAGACGTGCAAGCCCACGCCATACTTTCGTATAGCATGAACATTGCGCCATAGTCTCCTTTTCTTGAAAATTACCAGTT
>JAISES010000240.1 GCA_031263965.1 Prevotella sp.
CCAACGGACACAGCTCTATCAAATATGCTATTGAGCTGTACGCTAATAATTTCAAAGAACTATTGGGGTTAATAAACTCAAAAATAATTAAATATAAAAGAACTTAACAGCCCTGCCCGTAGGGGGAAGTGACTGGATTGCTTCACCGCAAGCGGTTCGCAATGACGAGAGTATAGAACATATAAATCAGGCTATGTTCAGCTACTGATCCGCATTATTTATAAATATTTATAACCGGCAACCAATTATTGTTCTGCTGTTTTATTGCCCTGAGAATACGTTGTTTATTTCGTCTAATAAGTATTCTTTCGGATCGGAGCTATATTCCCAAAACATCACTCCGGCCATATTGTTTTCCTTTACGTATTCGCATTTTGCCTTAACCGACTCTTCATCGTCATAGGTTACGAATATTCCTTTATAAAAATTGTATAAATAAGGAGCCTTTGCCCGATCGTCCCAATATCTGTAATATTCATCCTTATTGACCAGGCTGTCTTTTATGTATGTATAGCCTTTGCCTTGTATTTGCTTATCTATTTCCTCGCCCAAACCTTTCGATGTACCCTTCTTCAGTTGAAAGATTCGTCCGTAAAAAGCAATACCCATTACTAGTTTTCCGGCAGGGACTCCGGCTTTGATATATCCGTCGACGGCAACGCCGGCCGAACTCTTTATCTCATAACTGTCCGAAGGGTAGAGGTTTGTATGGTGAATGGCAATTTCGTTTGATTGGTTGTCATAGCTCATTATATTTACATAGTCAAGATATTCCTGCGCCTTGTCCATCTCCGTATTGTCGATGAATTTTTGGAATCCGCCAACAGCCGTAGTAAGCAGATATTTCTTGTCTGTCGTTCCCGAAAGAGCATCCAATTCCGCTCTGATAGCTGCAAACATCAATGTATAGTTTCTCTTGTCTTCGGGACGGTATACATTGCCTTTATCTCCGGGGATTGTGGGGTATTCCCAATCAATATCTACTCCATCCAGATTGTATTTGCCTATTATGCCTACGGCCGATTTCGCGAATGTTTTTTGTCCGTCGCTTGTAAGCACTGCATCCGAGAAGTTCTTACTCCAGGACCAGCCTCCAATCGAAATCAGTATCTTAAGGTCTGGGTTTTGCAGTTTCAGTTCGTTTAGTTTCCGGAAATTTACCGTGTCGGTCGCTTCATTTGTCAGAAAGGCTTCCCCTTCTTTTACATCTACAAAGGCGTAATTGATGTGAGTTATTTTATCGGGCGATATTTTATCAATATCCACCAGCCCTTTATATCCGCCTACATAGGCTATAATAACGCGTTTCTCGCTTTTTCCTTCTTCGTTTTTCCCTGAGCAGGATATAAATACTACTAAAAGCGATAAGATAGAAATAATTAGGGTTTTCTTCATTTTATGCAAATTTAATGTTAATCATTTATCCGGGATTTAGAAACTGTTTGAATTTTAGCGAAAAATATTATTATAGGATCAGAAAAAGACTTCTTAGCAATTTTTTTATGCTCTTTTCAGCGTATTTTATCCTTTTTCCTTTTGGTTTAGCCCGCTAAACCCGCAAGCAAAAAGAACAAAATCCATCTGAAAATACCTATAAAAAAATCTGCTATAAAATTCAAACAGTTTCTTAGCTTCCTCCGAAACTGAAACTTACAGGAATATATATCGGGGATGTTACAGGAACAGTGCCAATCATAAATGTAGGTTTTAACTGAATGCTTACATTCGATTTTTGCGAACCTATACCAACAAGGTTTTTAGCAATATTCAGTACCGCGTCTTTTGAATTGTTCTTCATCAGGGTGGCCAGATCTATTCCAATAGAAAGCGGCAATGTCTGAGTCTGTCCGGCAGCTATATTCAAAGCCTGATTTACCGATCCTGTTGTAAACCGGATATCATTGATACTAACCACGTATTGTAATCCATTGAGCATGGCGGCTGATTGGTTGGGATTTTTTATATTAAGGTTTAATGTAAAATTAAGAGGAATAGACGTTGCCGATCCTGTCAGTATTGAAGTTATTTTAGGAATGGATGTAATGGAAAGTCCGTTTGACAGGTTCATTCCGGAAATCGACATTCCGGAAATCGATTTGTAGCTATACTCACAATTGATCATGTTGTATGTGCCGGATAAACCTTGCTGTAAATTACTACAACTTACTAATGTTGCTGTAATTACGAATAAAGTAAAAATTTTCTTTTTCATTTTTATAATATTTTACAAGGCTATTTTATTGTTACCATTGTCGCTCCATAACCGTATTCGCGGAATGAGGCATCCTGATAGTAAGCTGATTTATATTTTGTTTTTAATTCTTTTAAAATCGCATTTTTAAGGATTCCGTCGCCTTTTCCATGGATGAACACTATTTTCCGGCCTTTATGGTGTTTGCTTTCTTCCATCACTTCGTTGAACTTTTTCAACTGATACTCCAGCATATCGCCTGGAGAGAGGCCGTTTGTATTGTCGAGCAATTCAGTTATGTGCAAATCGATCTCTAAGATAGGCTTTTTTTCTCTTTTTTCTATCGGTTGTATCCGTGGACGTTCTTTTTGTTTCATTGCCTCTTCAATTTCTTTTGCCGTAACGGTGAGTTCCCTTTCCGCAAGATCTCTGCGAACAACCGGATATATGATAGCTTCGTCCTCGAAAAAATCATTTTCTTTAAAACTGTGGAGTTTGTAGAATTTGACTGTATCGATATGTATATCTATAGAATAAGTATTTTTAAGGGCAAACTCTTTATTTTTTTTGTATGCGAAAAATTGAAGGCAAATATGTTCGATATTGTTTATCTCCGGTTTGCCGAATTCTTCGATGAATAGTTTCGTGTTGGGCTCTATGTTTCCCGCATGTCTGCTGAGCCATCCTTTTTCTGTCCGGCTCATGTAATTGAACGTCAGGCAGTAGTTACTGTCGTTTACCAAATAACATTCGATATTGGTAGCGCTCAGGCTTTTTATATCGATGGGCAGATAAGCGAGGTAAACGCCAAGTTGTTCTCCTTCTTTTGTTTCTTCGGGTTTATATTCTTCTTCCTTAACTAGCCGGAGGGTTTGAGGAATGTCTGCCGGTTTGGCCGGTGATTTTACCTGTATGTCCTTTGCCGGTTCTATTACTACTGTTTCGCGTATCAGGACAGGTATGTCAAACCCCTCTTCATCTTCTACCAATACTATATCTTTTCCCTGAAATCCTTTTACTACACCGCCGCCTGTAGTATTCAGGAAGCGCACTTTATCTCCTGTTTTCATCTGTTTTCTTTATTTTTCTCTTCGTTTACAATCGGTTGTTGTACGGGTACTATTCTTTGTTGTGTCGAATCTGTTGCTTGTTGTGTCGAGTCTATGGGTTGTTGTACATTCCTGTTTCTTCTTCGCGGGGTGAGGGATTGGAACAATCTCTTAAGTGTAGCGGCTTCTTTGGTATAGACAATGCCAATGCCCTGCGTAGTAGGCGCCGCGCGGTAATACTTGTCGTTGGTGTGGCTGTATCCTCTCAGAGTCCACATAGAATTTAATTGATATTCTACGTCAAAATCTCCGATCAATGCATTATCGGCTGTTTGATCTGTCTGGTAACCGAGATTAGTGGAAATTTTCAATTTATCATCCAATAGCTTGGTGGACGCATTAACAGTCATATTGACATCATTGACAGAGCCGTCATTCGACTCTATATTCGCCCCTATTTGCCACTTATCGCCTAATACATTTCCCATCAGAGCTGTCAGGCCGCCGGATAATGCATTGGATGCTATATTGGTCCATATACTGTTGCCGAAGCTGCTTCCTGCACCACCCATATCTACATAGAACGATCCCGTAGCGACCAGAGATGCGAAGTTTCTTATTTTTTGTTCCTCGGTGCTTATCAATGTATTCACCCTGCGTTGCACATCGTCGTTTGCTTCCGGCAGGCTAATATTATAAGCCACATCCATTTTGTCCATATTTCCTTTTATACCGAGGATGCAGTCCACCATTGTTTTCGCGGCAGATCCGTCCATGCCGAAACTATTATCCAGTGTAGTCAGATTTGTTTTGACCCTGCGGTATGCCGTAATATTGAACTCTGTCTTTAGAGGATCGCCTTTAAAATACAGTTTACTGCCGTCCTGGATTTTAAAATCCAGCTTCTTTATATTTTGCAGGTTAAGTTTAACCTTTCCGCCGGTCAGCGCATAGTCTCCCCTGGCAAACATATTCTCGTTTTGCATGTCATAATAGAAATCGATTGTGCCGGAGCCTTTTGCTTCCATTTCATCGCCTGTATTCCGATCCATTATTACCCTTAAGGTTATATCGGGAGTGACATTCAGGTTGATGTTCAGTTTAACAGGCAGGGGCGTATCTCTATGTACTGAATTTTTAAGGGAACTTCCGGGCTTTTCTTCCGGAACATTAATATATACGACGCTCTTGTAGTCACTGGCTTCGGAATGTTGAGGCAAAAGTATGTTCAGTACCGAATTTTTATCATTTTTTATCTGCATATCCATGTTTACGCCATCGTTTGTCCCGTTTATTTTCACATTTCCGGTAGCGTAAACCTTTCCGTAGAACAGGCTGTCGGTACGATGCATGGTATTCAGCACCATCAGATTGTTCATCTTCATATTCAATGAATACTTCATATTGTCGAAGTTCCTGTGCGTGACCGTTGCGTTTACTGTTGCGGTACTACCCCTGCTATCCTTTATGGTCAGGTTGTCGAAGCCTATTCTATCGGGCGCGACCCTGATCGTATCCGAAATCGTATAAACTACATTGGTGTAATCTATCCCAATCCGGGTATCGTTGAATCCTAAGAAACCTCTTACCTTCGGAGCTTTTGAGCTTCCTTCAACGATCAGGTTGGTGCTGATGGTTCCGTCTACTTTATTCAGTATATCGGAGACAAACGGCTGTATCCATTTCAAAGGCATTTCCTGAAGACGTAATTGTAAGTCAAGTGAATCTTGTACAGTATATATTGTCCCGTCCAGTTCGGCAAGATTCTGGCCTCCTTTATTCAGCATGGCATCCAGCCTTACCCCTCCGAAATAATCGCTCCATTGGCTGTCTATTTTCATTGTGCCTAATGTATCGCTGAAAATGACAATGTCCGCCATTTCCAGATCCTTGGTATATAATTCCGGACGATCCGGTATATGGGTTAACAGTACATTCCCATGCAAGCATCCGCGAATGTTATTTATTTCGAAGGCTTCCAGTAACTCTCCTATTTCCGCATGGCTAAAGTATATTTTCAGGCTATCCGATTCTAATCCGGAAATAGCTCCGTCGATACCAACGTATTTTTTGTTATTCAATTCTATTCCCAAATTGCTTATTTCTGTCCTTGTCCCTTTATTTATTATTTCGGCAGGCAGTAAGTTCAGCGCGAGCTTCTGTATCTTTATATCCGAAGGGATGATTTTAAGTGACGATATTAACTCGTTTTTTCCGTCCCGTCTAAAGGTGGCCGAAGCTTCCAGTCTACCATTAATATCTATATCCGTATTGTCGCCGGCAATGTCGGATAGGGCGTAAACGGAATTATCAGCTCCATCGACGTTTAACGAGACCCTATAAATCCCATTATCCGTCAATAATCCTGTATGGGCTGTGATATTGAAGGCCGAATCGGTATTCGTAACAGTTATCGCCGTGTTTTTTATGTCATAATCCCCAAAACGGATATATGGGATATTTCCCTTTATGTTAATTCGCTTGTCGATGGTATTAATCCGGCCGTCTATCCGGGCAGGTTCTATTATATCGACAGGCAAAGTAAATATTTTACCCAATTCCTCCGTATTATTGGCTGTAATATTGAAGGTAAAATCGTTTTGAGCCTCCTTTACATGCTTCGTAGTTTGAAAAACATCGGGGAGGTAATTGTGCGTCAGACTGGCGAATTCATCGGCTATAGACATGAATGTGTACTGTCCGCGTATATTTGCCGAGAATAGGGATGAAGCGAGCGTTATAAATTTTTCGTTTGCGTCTCTACCCAGTTCTAATGTAAATTTCCCCGGTTTAAAATCGATATTCGCATCATCACGCAAGTAAAGGCTGTCGATACTTATTTTTCCAACCATCCGGTCTATATCCAGGCCTTTGATGCTTCCAACCAGCGCCATTGTTAAGCGGGGATTCACCCAATTCTCATCCTTGTAGAAATGATCGACGGGCAGATCATCAACGCGTAATCTGAGATTTATATCGGGAATCCGTTCTTGCGTCATTGTCGCATTGGCCGCAATCTTACCAACAGGCAGATTAGCCTCCGCTTCTATTCCCATTTTTGAAGTATTGTAAAACGCGCTGAAAGGAATATCGCTGTATACTTCTTTTTTATAGCCTATGGCATTTATTTTGCCTTGAGCTATGGCTTGCAGGGGAGCTTTATTTCCTTGCCGCGCTTTAAAATCTATATGCGAGGTCAGTTGTCCCAACCCTGTATCTTCTCCGAGCAATCTGCCCAGATTGAAGTTTTGGGTATGCAGGCTGCCTGTTACGGTAAAATCAGTAAAATCAGCGTCTATACTTCCGTTTGCCAGAAGCTTTATTGCCCCTTGCCTGCACCATGTTTCCGCATCCAGTTTAAATTTATTCAGTTGTCCGCTTAATTTCCCTTTCAGATAAATATCACCCATATTGGTAAGAATATCGGGGGAAACGAACGTAGAATCTCCTAATCGGGCAAAAGCCTTTATTGCAGCCGGAGACATCTTAAATTTATCAATAGAAAGATTTATGTCCGAGTCGCCATATCTTTCGCAGTTTGCAATAGAAGCTTTTCCTTGCAGGAAGGCATCTTCTCCGTAAGAAAAATCGATGGCCCCGACATTGACGGCCGGCAGCGTACCTGCTATTGACGTTTTCAGGTTTATTTTATTTTTCAAAAATTTCAAATTGGGGAGAAAGGCTATTAAATCTTTTCCTTCTATTTCGGCATCCGTTGTTTCTATCTCATATTGGTTAGAGGCCGGATTATATCTGGCCTTGTTTATGTTGAGACGGGAGTTTGGCAGTTCGAGTGCAAGCCCTTCTGCCCAAAGTTGAGATTTATCAGAAAAGAGACGTCCTCTCAGAGCTTTAATTTCGACTCCCGACTTTTCTCTTACTTTCAAATCTTTCAGGGCGATGTCGAGGTTATCCGCATCTATAGAATTAAGGTCTAAATTAGCATTCAAACCATACAGCGAGATGTGGGAAGAGTTGAATAAACCGGAAGATAAAGAGTCTGATAAAATGTCATAATTCAACCGCCCGTTTTTTATATTGATATTTCCGATTACTATTTTTAATGAGCTTTTCGTTGTATCGGTTTGTGTTGTGCCGCTACTCGAAAAAGCATCTGTTATGAATTGAAAATTAAGATCGCCGGCACTGTTTTTGCGGTTTATATTAATTACAAAGTCATCGAGGTCTATTCCTGTTACAGCCAGCTTATTATTCTTTATAAATTCCCAGGGGCTGAGCCTTACCTCCAGATTGCGGGCATAAAGCAGCGTGTCTTTGGATCGATCTTCTATATAGATGCCTTTTAGCGTGGCCCGGTTAAATAATTTAAGACGGACTTCATCTATCGAAATTTCTGTTTTTAGTGTGGCTTTTAACTGATCTACGGCAAAATCCGCAACCTTCTTTTGGACGGCAGGTATCGAGAGTAAGGCAAACAAGAGCGCATTCAGCGCTATAAAACCTGATACTGTATACAGAAATATCCTGAAAAGCCTCTTTATGAGACTCTTTTTTTCAGGTTCTTCCGGTGTGTTTTTTAAGCCTTGTGCTTCCGCCATATAATTATTTTAGCTTTTCAGACCATTCTTCTTCATTGAAGCCTGCCAGAACAAAACCGTCAGTAACGATCAATGGACGTTTTACAACCATCCCGTTTGATGCGAGAATATCGATCAGTTCATTTTCCGGAGCAGATTTAACTTTCTCTTTCAGATTGTTTTCTTTATAAATTTTTCCGGATGTATTGAAAAATTTACCGGTTGGCAATCCGCTTCGTTTAATCCATGTAGCTAATTCTTCTTTATTCGGATTATCCTTGGATATATCCCTGGATGTTATATTTATATTGTTGTTTTTTAACCATTTATACGCCTTTTGGCAGGTGCTGCATTTTGGATATTGTAAAAATAGGATGTCCATGTGTTATTGTCTTTGACGTTGTATCATATTTGCAAAAATACGGATTTACCACTAAAATAACATGGATGGATCATTTAAAGTTCTTTAGAAACTGTTTAAATTTTAGCGAAAAATATTATTACAGGATTTGAAAAAAACTTCTTAGCAATTTTTTTATGCTCTTTTCAGCGTATTTTTCCCTTTTTTGCTTTTGGTTTAGCGCAGTGCCATTAAGTTAAGGCTGAAATAGCTCTGAAAGAGCGCAATATATTACCCGTGGCAACCCCCTACGATTTGGGATATGAATGAAACGACACCCTACCTTCAGGGCTTCGTTGATACTGTCGCTGATACACAGGGCATTGCCCTATCGTGGGCGGAAGATTTTATTCTTTTGATTTATAATTATTTAATTGATTCTGAACAAGAAAAATTACACTGAGAAGACACTGAGAACCACTAGTTTTTATTAATTTCTCAGTGAACCTCAGTGTCTTCTCAGTGTAATAAATGCATTTTTACAGGTAACATATTGAAAACAAACACATTGCCGTAAAGCATAAACAGTTTCTAAAATATAACATATCCGTTTGTTAATTTTTTGATACAATAATTTATGGCTACATTTGTATTCATGCAAAACATAGCTTAAAAACATTATCTATGAAAAAACTAATCTGGATTACCGGCATATTGCTGATTTTTATATCCCCTTACGGATATAGCCAAATATCCGAAGAGCTCGCAGACCCTCTCAGAAACTGGGAAAAAGTACCTGATGGGTTAAATGCATCAATAACAAGTATAGACAAAAGATATTCGAAAAATGATATTCCTTTTGTAAAACAAAGATCATCGTGTGAAGTAACCGGTTGGAAAGGAGAAAAATTATCTGCCCAATTACTGTTGTGGAGCGCTACCTATATAGAACAGGTAGAATGTACAATCCCAGACTTCACGTCTGCGGATAATATTCTTCCTGCAAAAGTAGCGCAGGCACGCTTTGTCGGATATGTAATGACCGATGAATTCGGCCCCGGATGCGGATACCGCAAACCGGAGGATTTTCCGGCATCATTATCTGCCGATATGCTCGATAATATCAAAAGTTTCAATATCCAGGCAAAAACAGTGCGCCCTGTATGGCTTACAATAAATATTCCCCGGGATGCTAAGGCCGGCACATACAAAAGCAAAATAAAAGTAACGGCTAAAGGAGAAAATCCGCAGGAATTTGACATCACATTGAATGTACAGAATAGAGTTCTGCCTCCCGCTAAAGAGTGGGCGTATCATCTGGACTTATGGCAACATCCTTCGGCAGTTGCGCGTGCACAGAATCTGAAACTGTGGAGTGAAGAGCATTTTGCAGCGATGAAGCCGCTTATGAAAATGCTGGCCGACGCCGGACAGAAAGTAATTACAACAAATGTAAATAAAGATCCGTGGAACGTTCAGACCTTCGACCCTTATGCCGATATGATAATATGGACAAAAGATAAAAAAGGGAAATGGTCGTACGACTATACTATTTTCGACAAGTGGGTAACGTTTATGATGGATCTGGGTATTGACAAAATGATCAATTGTTATTCTATGGTTCCCTGGAATAATGAGTTAAACTATTACAATGCAGCAACAAGTGAAACAATAACCGTAAAGGCCGATCCGGGTACAAATGAATTTGAAGAAATGTGGGGGCCTTTCCTTACCGATTTCATAAAACATTTGAGAGGGAAAGGCTGGTTACAGAAAACTAATATTGCGATGGACGAACGTTCTCCGAAAGAAATGGAAGCAACAATAGCGTTTCTACAAAAAACCGCGCCGGAATTGGGCATCTCCCTTGCAGATAACCACAATAGCTATAAGAAATACCCATTCATCAAAGAAATATCGGTATCTGCCGATGCCAAAGTTGATTCTGCCGATATTGCCATGCGTAGAGAGAAAGGTCTGATAACGACTTACTATGTATGCTGCTCGGATAAGTTTCCGAATGTATTTACATTTTCCGATCCTGCCGAAGCTGTTTACAGTGCATGGTACGCCCTTGCCGCAGACTACGACGGTTATCTTCGCTGGGCGTATAATTCGTGGGTTGAGAATCCTTTGGCAGATTCACGATTCAGGACCTGGCCTGCCGGCGACACCTATATTGTTTACCCCGAAGCCCGAAGTTCAATCCGTTTCGAAAGACTGGTGGAAGGCATTCAGGATGTAGAGAAAATACGCATCCTACGAAAAGAACTGAAAGAATTGAACACAAAAGAATCGCTGGAGAAACTGGCAAAACTAAATGGGGAAGTTGCACGTTTCAATACGATTAGTCCTCTCAAATCTCCGGATATAATGCTAAACAGGGCAAAGGATGTAATAAACGAATTATCCAAATAAAACAAAGGGCTGAAATTTGATTATCAGAAACTGCTAAGTACATGACAAAAAATGTTATACTGTCCTTACAGGACGATGGCCGGAGGTTGTGCTCAATTACCCAAGGCAACGCCTTGGGCTATAATATTTAACCCTTTCAGGGTTATTGCTCTGATATTTTCAGGCTGAAAGCCTGATATATCCTTACCCGTGGCAACGCCACGGGTAAGGATGGCATCACGGGGACAACGCCCTGCAAGGGCAACATATCATTGATAATACGGTTACAACTTTTTGTCATGTACTTATCAGAAACTGCTTAAATTTTAGCGAAAAATATTATTATAGGATCTGATAGTCAGTTACTCCCGTCATTGCGGCAAGCAAAAAGAACAAAATCCATCTAAAAATACCTGTAAAGAAAATTTGCTATAAAATTTAAACAGTTTCCCAGCCCTCTTTCTTTATCCGTTATTTGCTCAGATTGGCAATACTTTCTTTTATTGTCTTTATCTTGCTTTCGGCGTCAGCCTGTTTTTTTCGCTCGTTTTCGACAATCTCGGGTTTGGCATTGGCAACAAACTTTTCGTTACTCAATTTTGCCGCAACCGATTTAAGGAAACCTTCCAGATATTTCAATTCATCATTCAGTTTCTTCAATTCGGCTTCGACATCAATATTGCTTCCTAAAGGAACGGAGAACTCTGTCGTTCCTACCAGAAAAGATACGGCGGTTTGGTCTTTTTCTGTAACAGATTCAATAGAAGACAGATTGCACATTTTGGATATAACGCTATCATATGCTGTATCATAACATCCTACTACTTCGAGCGATAACTCTTCTTTATTCGGGATATTCTTTTGTAAACGAATAGTACGCACCCCTGCTATGATTTCTTTTACTTTTTCGAAGGCGTCGATGATAGCAACATCGAAAGCTATTTCTTTTGGCATATCCGATACCATAATACTTTCACTTTGCTTGCGTTCGCTTAATGCCTGCCACAATTCTTCTGTAATAAACGGCATAAACGGATGAAGTAGACGAAGCAAAGAATCGAAGAACCCTGATGTTGCCTCATAGGTTTTCTTATCGATTGGTTGCTGATAGGCAGGTTTTACCATTTCGAGATACCACGAAGAGAACTCGTCCCAAAACAGTTTATAAACAGCCATCAAAGCTTCCGACAAACGGTATTTACCGAAAGAATCATCCAATTCGGCTACGGTTTTAGCCAATATGTTTCCGAACCATCGGATAGCTATTTTCGATGATTCGGGTTGCCCTATACTATCGTCTACTTCCCATCCTTTCACCAGACGGAAAGCATTCCATATCTTATTATTGAAATTACGTCCTTGTTCGCAAAGCCCCTCATCGAACGGCAAATCGTTTCCGGCAGGAGCTGTAAGCAGCAATCCCATACGTACACCATCCGCGCCGTATTTCGCTATCAAATCGAGCGGGTCAGGCGAATTGCCGAGTTGTTTCGACATCTTACGCCCCAATTTATCGCGGACAATACCTGTGAAATAAACGTTATTGAAACAGGCTTCCCCGCGATATTCGTATCCCGACATAATCATACGAGCTACCCAGAAAAAAATAATATCCGGCCCGGTAACAAGATCATTCGTAGGATAATAGTATTTTATATCCTCATTTTCAGGATTGTTGATGCCATCGAAAACCGAGATAGGCCACAGCCATGAGGAGAACCAAGTATCAAGGCAATCCTCATCCTGACGAAGCTGGAAACCTCCCCCTGCCCCTTCTAATGAGGGGTATTTAGCCAATGCAACTTCGCGGGCTTTTTCTTCGTTTTCGGCTACAACACAGTCCCAACTGCCTCCATCGGGAGGGCTGAGGGGGGCTTCTATATAATAAACTGGGATACGATGCCCCCACCACAATTGACGGCTGATATTCCAGTCTCTGATGTTTTCCATCCAGTGACGGTAAGTATTTTTAAACTTAGCGGGATGAAATTTGATTGTATCGTTTTCTACGCCTTCCAATGCAGGTTTTGCTAAATGCTCCATTTTCAGGAACCACTGTGTTGAAAGTTTAGGTTCTATTACAACATCAGTACGTTCCGAATAACCTACTTTATTAGTGTAGTCCTCAACTTTTTCAAGCAAGCCGGCCTCTTCCAAATCCTTTTCAATTTTCTTGCGAACATCGAAACGATCCATGCCCACATACGATTTTACTACTTCCGGTACAGAAGGATCGAAACTATAATAGTCTCTAATGGTTCCATCATCTTCAAATATATCAATGGTAGTCAGTTTATACTTCTGTCCTAACTCATAATCATTTTCATCATGTGCCGGCGTTACTTTTAAACATCCCGTACCAAATTCCATATCGACATAATCGTCCATTATTACATCAACAGGCCGGTTTATCAAGGGCACAAGCACCTGCCTGCCTTTTAGATGTTTATAGCGTGGATCATTAGGGTTTACACAAACCGCAGTATCTCCCAATATAGTCTCCGGCCTGGTAGTGGCTATTGTTATATACTTATTATCGCTATCGAATTGAATATAATATCTCAGGTAATATAATTTACTATGCTCTTCTTTATATATTACTTCTTCATCCGAAAGTGTAGTTTTAGCTTTTGGATCCCAATTAACGATCTTTCTGGCTCTGTAAATAAGTCCTTTATTATAAAGATCGACAAATGTTTTTATTACACTCTCCGAACGTTTCTCGTCCATGGTGAAACAAGTCCTGTCCCAGTCGCATGACGCTCCAAGCTTTTTCAACTGCTCAAGGATGATTCCACCATGTTTGTGAGTCCACTCCCAGGCATGCTCAAGAAACGCTTCGCGGCTTAGATCTGTTTTCCTGATGCCTTCGGATGCAAGCTTTCCAACCACCTTTGCTTCCGTAGCAATAGATGCATGGTCGGTTCCGGGCACCCAACACGCATTTTTACCCATCATACGGGCACGGCGCACAAGTATATCCTGTATCGTATTGTTCAGCATGTGCCCCATGTGTAGGACACCTGTGACGTTTGGCGGAGGAATAACGATCGTATAAGGTTCGCGACTACTATCAGGCTCGGAGTGAAAAAACTTGTTGTCCATCCAAAACTTATACCATTTATCCTCTACTTCGGCAGGATTATATTTACTTGCAATTTCCATATTATGTGGTCGATAAATATTTTGAGGTACAAAAATACAAAAATAGTTGTATAACTGCTTCTATTTCCATTTTATAAAAAACCTCAGAACTTCGAGTAAAGAGGTCTGAGGCTTTTGATTATATTGAGAAACTGTTTCTGATATCAGATGAACAATCTTTTAATTTTGCTGCATCTTCTTTGAAAATAAAGACATTACCCCTACTCAATCGAACCCCATCCCTGGGCTTTCAACTCGATTTCTGTTCCGTCGCGTGTCTCAAGATTCAATCCTGAGCCTTCTTTGGTTATATGGCCTATCACATGCACCCCTTTTATCTTCGATACCTTGTCGTGCATATACAATGGAACAGTAAACAGCAGTTCGTAGTCCTCCCCTCCATTAAGAGCCACAGTAGTAACGTTCATATTGAACTGTTCAGCCATCATTGCCGTCTGGTAGTCGATCGGAAGCCGTTCTTCGTAGATATGGCATCCGGCTTTGCTTTGTTTGCAAATATGCTTCAATTCGGAAGACAACCCATCCGAAATATCGATCATGGAAGTAGGAATTATTCCTTCTCCGGCTAAAGCTTTGATAATATCTTTGCGGGCTTCGGGTTTCAATTGCCGTTCGAGTAAATATTCTTTTCCTGTGAAATCAGGCCGGAAATCGGTTTTTCCGTCATAGACAGCCTTTTCGCGCTCTAGTAGTTGAAGGCCCATAAAGGCGGCACCCAGATCGCCCGACACACAGATCAGGTCAGTTTCTTTTGCTCCGTTACGGTAAACTATTTTACCTTCCTCTCCTTCGCCAATACAAGTAATGCTGATAGCCAACCCCGTAAGCGAGGCCGATGTATCCCCTCCGGCAATATCGACTCCGTATTCCCGGCAAGCAAGTGACAGCCCGCCATAAAACAACTCCAAATCCTCCACGGAGAAACGTTTCGATATGCCCAATGATACCGTAATTTGTTTTGGCTGCCCGTTCATGGCATAAATATCCGAAAAATTGACCACCGCAGACTTGTACCCCAAATGTTTCAGAGGCACATACATCAGGTCGAAATGGATCCCTTCGAGTAATAAGTCGGTAGTAACAAGCGTTTTCTTATTTCCATAAGATAAAACGGCGGCATCATCCCCTATGCCTTTCAGCGTACCCGGATTTTTGATCTCTATATTTTTTGTCAGATGGTCTATCAGGCCGAATTCTCCTAAAGTGGCAATTTCTGTTCTTCTCATTGTTTCATTGTTTCAAATTTGAAAGACACAAAGTTAATTCATTTTAATGACATTTCATTTTTTGATACTAATCACAATTCATACCTTTATGCCTCGAAACCGACCAGACAAAAATTATGAGGATACTTGTACAACGTGTAACCAAAGCGTCCGTTACAATAGATGACAATATAAAATCGAAGATAGGCAAAGGAATTCTTATCTTTGTGGGAATAGAAGAAGCTGACAATAAAGAAGATATAGAGTGGCTTGCAAATAAAATCGTAAATCTGCGTATATTTGACGACGAAAACGGCGTAATGAATAAACCGGCAATAGAGACAAATGCCGCAATGTTGGTGGTATCGCAGTTTACACTGCACGCTTCCACAAAAAAAGGCAATCGCCCTTCATACATCAAAGCAGCTAAACCCGGCATCTCTATTCCTCTCTATGAAGAATTTTGCAATGTTTTGAGTAGTAAAATGGGAAAGCCGGTACAAACCGGAGAGTTCGGAGCCGATATGAAAGTAGAACTTATAAACGACGGGCCTGTTACTATTTGGATAGACTCGAAAGTAAAAGAATAAAATATGACTATACAAGAAGCGCAAAAAGAAGTCGATAATTGGATAAAGATCATCGGAGTCCGCTATTTCAGCGAGCTTACCAATATGGCTATCCTTACCGAAGAGGTGGGAGAGCTGGCCCGTATTATGGCCCGCACATATGGAGACCAATCTTTTAAGAAGTCGGATACCGGCAAAAACCTTGGTGACGAAATGGCTGATGTCCTTTGGGTTTTGATATGCCTGGCCAATCAGACGGGAGTCGATCTGACCGAAGCTTTCAAGAAAAATATGGAGAAAAAAACAAACAGAGATAAAAACAGACATATTAATAACGAAAAATTAAAATAAAATGGCAGAAGTAAATAAATACGTCGATACACTGAAAAAGTACAAGACAAACCTGAACGACACCGATATAACAGGGAAGGTAAACGAAATAATCGGTAAAAAATTTGATCGTAACAATAACAGCGAAGTATACAAGCGCATATACTCGTGCATAGACCTTACTTCGCTGAGCACAACGGATACCCGCGAAGATATCTGGAAATTTACAGAGAAAGTAAACGATATGGACGGCGCTTCGGAGATCCCGAATGTAGCTGCTATATGCGTTTTCCCTAACTTTGTAGAAACCGTAAAAGAAGCTCTTACGGCCAATGTAAAAATCGCGGCTGTTGCGGCAGGGTTCCCTTCTTCTCAGACATTTCCTGAGGTGAAGGTAGCAGAAACCGCCCTTGCCGTGGCAAATGGCGCGAACGAGATAGATATTGTACTTAATCTGGGATTATTCCTCGAAGAAAGCTACGATGAACTATGTGAGGAAATAGATGAGATAAAGCATGCTTGCCGCGATGCACACCTGAAAGTTATTTTAGAAACAGGCGCATTGAAAACAGCCTCAAATATTATGAAAGCTTCCGTCCTTTCTTTATACTCGGGCGCTGATTTCTTAAAGACATCGACAGGAAAAGTGTATGAAGGCGCTTCACTCGAGGCTGCTTATGTAATGTGTACGGCTATTAAGGAATACGAAGCTAAAACCGGACGGAAAGCAGGCTTTAAGGCTTCGGGAGGTATTGTAACAACAGAAGATGCTGTCAAATACTACACAGTAGTAAAAGAGGTTTTAGGCGAAGAATATATGACTAACGAATTCTTCCGTATAGGTGCAAGCCGGCTGGCAAACAACTTGCTGGAAAGTATGAAAATTGTTTAACGATAATGAAAGAAATATGAGCAAATACGATTCCTTATGGAAACACCTTGTCAACAGGGGGGACAGGCAAATAAAATTCACATTTGAGGAAATCAAAGCGATCGCCGGATTTGATATAGACCACTCGTTCCTGACGTATAAAAAGGAAGTGAAGGAATACGGTTACGAAGTCGGAAAAATCTCATTGAAGGAAAAATACATCATTTTTATAAAAATCGAAAAATGAACAGACCCCGCTGGCGCGGACATTTGTCCGTGTCTTGCACGGAGAGCAATCTCATTTTTGCTGTGCAACACACAGACTACAAGTCTGTGCCAGCGGGAGGCAACACCTGAAAAATATTATCATTTCATATTCTTGTCCTTTTTTCTGCGCGCAATCACAGATTGCTTGCGTTCCTTTTGCCCCAAACAACAAAGGAACCAAAAATGCTTTATACGCCCGCTTTGATTTTCTCTTTCCCGTCATCGCGAGGGTTTACCCGAAGCAATCCATCTGTATTTTTCGGGCAGCCACAAAGGACTGCCCCTACAGCTAACCGGCCAATTTCCGGATTGCTTCGCCTTTCAGGCTCGCAATGACGAGAGGAATAGAGCAATCGGATACGGCAATAATTATTCTATAAAACGCAGAAACTGTTTAAATTTTATAGCAAATTTAAACAGTTTCCAAGTATATATAAAAAGATTGTATGATGCTTTACGGCCTGGTTATCAGAATGCTGTTTTCCACAACGTTTTTCGCCGTATTGAAGATGCCTTCGTATACGTACCCGTTATTGTCTCTGATAACGATATTCTTCAGGTAGCTCTTCGACTGGCAACGGCTCACGTTTCCATAGACAGGTACTGTAATGGTGATAAAACCTATTTTTACTTTCTCCTCACCTATCTTTTCATAAGTAGTTTCCCCCGAAAAGAGAATATCCTGTTTGAACTTGAAGCTGTTCATCGTAATATCCGCAGGACGGATAACCGCGTCTTTTACGGAAACAAGTTTGGTCGTTCCATTTTCTGCGTAAACATCATAACTGATTGTCAATTCATCAGGAACCTTCTTCCCGAGAATCGGATACTTGTAATTTAATGAAATATCCGCGTTCTTGTATGTACGCTTGAAACTTCCCACTTGGACAACATTGCCCAAAATGCCGTAATCGTCGGTGTAAGATACAGGCAGGACATATTTCAGGTCGGAGTATACAACCGACTTAACGATCGTTCCGAAGTTCCATATCTCTTCTTCGGTATTGAGAACAGTTACCGGTATCTTGAGCAGTATCAAGTCGATGTTGGCTATCAGCTTGGCTATATTCACGCCTTTAGACCCGAAGGCAGGCGATTTACCCGGCAGACTGATATTGCCGTAAGTACTGGTTCTGTTTTCCAGGGAGAGAGTTCCGTCCACTGAATAGGCCCCGTCCAGAATGGATATGTCGGGTGTGATGTCGATTTTCGCGCTGGTCAGCAATTCCCCGTATGTGTCGGATATGGAAGGGTTGGTTACGACAAGGTTGTTTTCATAAACAGGGGTTACAGTCGGTTTCAGTCCGTTAATCGCCACAGAATAACCTATCTTGTAGTTCCCGTTCAATCCGTAGGAAAGAATGCTCTGGTTTGACAGGTTGGCCTCTATGCGAAGCGGCATTTTGATGTCTTTTACTTTCAGCGTGGCAGACAGGGAATCGATACCCAATGTGTTGATCGGAATACTAAAGTCGAAGCTCTGGGATTTGATATAGTCCAGCAATGCCTGCGGTATATATTGCGACAGTTCGTAATTGCCTATATGGTTGAATGAACCTGCAAAGCTAAGTACCGGATCAACGGCCAGCCTCACCTCGAAGGTATTTGTGATTTCGGTAGGCAGAATCTGTTTCTTGGAGAAGGCCATCCTGAAAGTGTATGCCATGCTGACATTCGTCGCCGGATTGAATTTGAAACCGTTGCCCAGATCATATTCATCCTGCAGGTTCAGTATTTCGCAGGAATAAGCCTTGCCTGACTTCAATTTTGATTGTTCCTGTGCAATGCTCGCCTTGTACAAATCGACGGATACATCGATGGTTCCACTCCGGAAGACTTCGCCCAATTGTGCACGGGTAGTTTCCAGACGGTAAACGCCCTGCCCTGCAACCTCTACACCTGTGATTTTCTTCAAGCCTGCATATTGTTCCAAACGGATATACAGGATATTATCCTTTTTTAAGGAAGCAGCCAGTTCAGGGGAAACACCGGACATGCTGAATGTTCCTTCCGATATTTCCTCTGCCGTACTGTTGAAGGTAATGTTCTTTTCGGTCAGCGACACAATGTCCGAAGCCATGGATACTCCGTTAACGGCGTAACTGACGCCGTCATTCCCGCCGCTTTTGTTTTCTACCGAAACAACGGGTTGAGAATCCCGGTTGTCCTGGACGCCGCCTTCCGGTTCGATGTCCTGCTCGCAGGCAGGAAAGGATAAAACAGCGATAATTAATGCTAAAAGATACTTTTTTTTCATTGTTTGTGAGTTTTGAATAACTGAATTATAATTATATAGTTTTATATGTGTTTGTTTGGAACTTACGGGAATTTTAAACCTTTATAGTATCATATAGCTGCAACTGATTATTATAAAATTTAAACAATTTCTAAGATATATTTTTCAAAAATAATAAAAAACTTATGTATTCATCATAATAGCCCGTTAAATTTTTAATTATCAGAGATTTCAAAGCTTTAGTGTGTCGATTATCCCCTGTCCACGCAGACTTGCAGTCTGTGTATTGCGCAGCAAAAAAGTTTGTTTTTCGGGCAGGACACGGACAAATGTCCGCGCCAGCGGGAAACTATTTTTTGTAAAGGCCCTCTTTGTAATTTTGAACGGAGTGAATTGCAAATAGCTGAAGCGAAGGCGAAGCAAATATCTCCTAAAAAAAAGATTCTTCGTTCCTCAGGATGACAAAGTGCTGAATTATAAAAAGTCAAGATGACTACAATGACAAAACTATTGTTTATCTTTGTGTATCACTTATCCGGTTATTTAAATGAAAAAAGCAATTTTATTTTTGTCTGTTCTGATATTGGTTTTATCATCTTGTAAGGACAAAAATAGTCGGTATTCCTCAGTATCCGGATAAAAAAGAATGGACAGAGAATGTTGCTAAAAATGAACAATGAATCAGATAGATTTGTTATCTGATATATATCCGAAGTACTATATTTTTATTAAAATTCTATTTAAATGAAGAAGATTATATTATTTCTTGCAGCTATAACCTTATTGGCTACATCGTGTGGTGAAAAAGACGCGTTCACCATAAAAGGAAAATTACCAAGTGCGGAATATGACGGGCAAACGGTATATTTGCAGACTCTGGATTCTACATGGTCGAGAAATCCAAAGACATATGTAACCATTGAGACAGCCAATGTTCTGAATGGCGAGTTCGTTTTTAACGGAATTGCCAAAGAAGGCCCTGCTTTACATTTTATAGTTCTCGATAATGCCCCTGAAAACATGAAAGCCCCGGTTGCCGTAATCGTTGAGCCAGGGCAAATCAAAGTTACTTTAGATTCTGTTTCTACTGTAGAAGGAACACCTCTGAACAGCAGTTATCAATCGCTGATGTCTGATGTATCCGCACTGTCCGGCGAGATTGAAAAAGTGCAAAGTGATACGGCTAACCATGATAAAGCCGCATTGGATAAGCAATTGAGAGAAAAGGGAAATCAGCAAAATCAAATTATATTCGATTTTGTAAAGGCCAACATTCAAAATCAGGTTGGGACATATCTCTTCGTTACAAATTCTTACAGATTTGATGTAGAGCAGACTAAAGAATTACTGGCATCTGTAAAACCTGAGTTGAAAGGTAAGTTGAAAAAAATAGAAGCGCGTATTATTCCGTTGGAAAATACTGCTGTCGGTAAAACTTTTACTGATATAAACGGTAAAACGCCGGAAGGAAAAGAGGCCGCTTTATCTGAATACGCAGGCAAGGGAAAATATGTGCTTGTTGATTTTTGGGCTTCATGGTGTCCCGATTGCCGGATAGAAACCCCAACTTTAGTAGAAGCTTATAACTTATACAAAGACAAAGGATTTGAAATAGTCGGCTTTTCGCTGGACAAAACGAACGATAATTGGGTAAAAGGGTTAAAAGACCTGAATATCACCTGGCCGCAGATATCCGAACTTAATGTATGGGATAGTAAGCCTGTTGCCGATTATGGTGTTTCATCAATACCCCATTTGGTCTTATTGGATAAGGATGGTAAAATAATAGCCCGTGGATTGAGCGCATATGAAGTTGCGGAAAAACTTGGCGAATTGCTTAAGTAATTTAGAATAAGTACAGAATATTAAGAAACTGTTTGAATTTTATCGAAAAATATTATTATAGGATCAGAAAAAGACTTCTTAGCAATTTTTTTATGCTCTTTTCAGCGTATTTTTCCCTTTTTACTTTTGGTTTAGCCCGCTAAACCCGCAAGCAAAAAGAACAAAATCCATCTGAAAATACCTATAAAAAAAATTTGCTATAAAATTCAAACAGTTTCTAAGTAACGAGTAAAAAATAAGATGGCAATTTAGATCATATAATAGAGTTTATATTTTTTAATAGAAGATTATAAACGTCATTGCGAAGAGTGAAACGATGAAGCAATCCATAAAAGAACATTCCAGCTGGATTGCTTCACCGCAAGCGGTTCGCAATGACGGTTCAATAATTAGCTGAGTTTTAATCTATATAATGTTTAATAAATTAATTATTGTCGTATCTGATTGTTCTATCTATATATTCAATTTCTCCCGTCATTGCGAGGGTTTACCCGAAGCAATGACGGTTGTATTTTTTTCGGACAGTCACAAAGGACTGCCCCTACCGCTAACCGGCCAATTTCAGGATTGCTTCGGATAAATCCCCGTCATCATTAGACATTATTTCAAATTAAATTTGTATCATACGTGCGTATGTACGATATTTGTATGATGAAATACCAAGCATGGCAAAAGAACCCGTCTCGCTTCCGGGCGATGACAGGCATT
>JAISES010000242.1 GCA_031263965.1 Prevotella sp.
AGCGTATTTTTCCCTTTTTACTTTTGGTTTAGCCCGCTAAACCTGCAAGCAAAAAGAAAAAAAATCCATCTGAAAATACCTATAAAAAAAATCTGCTATAAAATTCAAACAGTTTCTTATATAAATAATGAAAATTGCTTAAGAAATGCAGTTAATCAGTTTCCGTTAGATAAATGTAATTGGTTAGTGATAGCAGACAATGTATCTGTATCCACCTATGAAATGATATTGAAATATATTCCTGTACAGTATGTCAGAAGAGTTTCAGTTGGAAATGGAGCCGGCACTTTCAGATTGGCGTATGAGCATGCTTTGACTAATAAAAGTAGTGACTGTATATATTTTCTGGAAAATGACTATTTACATAGGAACAACTCCAGAGAAGGTTTGTTGGAAGCATTCAGATTGAATGAAGCAGATTATATTACATTGTATGATCATCCTGATAAATACGGATACAATACAGGCAACCCATTTGTCTCCGGTGGTGAAAAAAGTAAAGTGTTTTTAACTCAATCAACACATTGGAAGGTAACAGGCAGCACTACTATGACATTTGCGGCTAAAGTGAAAACTTTGCGGAAAGATAAAGCAGTATTCCGGAAGTGGACTTCAAAACCGCATCCTTATGATTTTCAATTGTTCCATGAATTGAAAGCATTTAGAAAGAGAATACTAATATCACCTATTCCCAGCTACTCTACTCATGGGGAGACTAAATTTTTGGCGCCTCTTATCGATTGGGAAAAAATCGGTAATATGTGAACCTACTTTATATTATGAGCTATCTTCTTACGTAACAGCCCCCCGCTCGCGCAGGCTTATAGTCTGTGTGTTGCGCAGCAAAAAAAGGATTACTCTTCGGGCAAGACACGGCCAATGTCCGCGCCGGCGGAGGGTTAAGTAACATCAGTTATTTATTTACCTATAACATCTACATCATCCCCTTTTACTAAAATAACCTGAGAATTACTGATTGGGTATAGTTGCAACTCCGACTCATATCTGGTAATTATATTTTCCACGACTTTTGCGAATGGAAAATTTGTATAATGAGGAATCGGATAAAAATCTATTATTCTTAATGCTGTAAAGGTTTTTAGTTCTGGCGCTGCTTTGCAATCGTCCATATACTGAACATATTCGATAGTCGGAGATACAACCATTGCTCCTGCTGATTCGCCAATGTATAATTTACCGGAATTAATTTCCTCTATAATTATTTTGTCCGCTCCCGATTTCCTTAATTCCTGAAGTAAGAAAAATGTATTTCCTCCTGAAATATAAATATAATCATTCTTCTTCAGCTTATTTGAGATCTCTTCACCCGTAGCTTTAGTTATTTCCAGTTCATCAACCGTTACCCCCATTTTTTCAAATGCTTTTCGAGCTGAGCCGACATAAAATTTTACTTTTTCATTAATGCTTGCAGTTGGAATGAAAGTTACGGATTTACCTTTAATATTCTCTTTTGCAAAGCCTTCCAATAAGGATGCTACATCGTTGAAAGATGAAGATAAAAATAATTTTCTCATTTTTTAGTCTTTTATTTATTTTGTTCAAATCAATTAAAAGTCAAAAGTATATTTCTTATGTGACAACAGTATGTCAGCTACAGCAATATTTTTCAATAATTGTTGCACAAAATTACGAAAGACAAAGATGTTGGGTTAAAGTATTATCCTCCCCCGCTCGCGCAGACTTATAGTATGTGTGTTGCGCAGCAAAAAAAGGATTGCTCTTCGAGTAAGACACGGACAATGTCCGCGCTGGGGGGGATATGTAAGGCGAGAAAGATACGTCTTTTGCAAAACTGGCAAATAATAAAAAAAGCGGAAAAATATTTCCGCTTTTTTTATTAGTCTTATCAGATAATCCTATTGAGGTGTACCGTATACTTCTTCACATGGTTGTATAATCACCCAGCCTTCGCCTTCGAACATCATCTGGAAGCTTTCTCCGCTACCTCTACCGATGAATGTTTTAAGGGAAATATCTGTTTTCATGGTTGGTGTCAGATTTCCCGACCAGGCAACCGTTGCATTAGGGTCTGTATAGATCGGCTGACCGGGCTTAACAATCAGGGTCATCGGATTACCATGCGTTGTAATAGCAATGTGTCCCGTCCCGCTGAGACGAGCCTGAAACAATCCTCCGCCCATAATTCCGGCAACGCTTTTCATCATTTTCACTTCCGAGGTCACAGATTGCTCGTGTGCCAGAATATCGTTGCCGTTTACATTTATAGATTCATTTTCGAGATAAAGTATACGGACTCTTTTCTCAAAATCGGCTGCATAAACCTTCCCTGTTCCGGCCGTCCTCATCATTGTCGTACCTTCACCCGATACTGTTTTCTTGATAAGGTTTCCAATTCCTTTGCTGAGAATGCCTTCTCTTTCAAACTTAATGTTGCCGGTATAAGCCACCATAGCTCCCTTTTTCAACATTACTGTTTGGTTACTGATATTCAGTTCAAGCATATAAGGACTTTCCAATTGAAAAAAGTCATTTTTTGCTTCATCTTGCGCAGTTTCCTGAATAAATGATTGAATCGAGTACTTGTTCATACGTGTAAAGTTTTTTTATTTATAAATTTTTTATAAGTTTTACGATCACCGAAAGTAATAAATTTATTTAGAAACTGTTTAAATTTTAGCAAAAAATCTCATTATAAGATTTAACAAAGACTGGATGTTATATTTAACAGAATATTATATATTTCATCTGCAATATTTTATTGTCTAGTCATTGCGAGGAGTGCAACGAAGCCCCCTTTACTTCCCAAAAAGGATAAGCTTCCCTTGAAACTGGGGCTGCGCCAAAAGCCTGTCATTCCGTGCCTGACACGGAACCTTAAAAAAATTAATCACTGTTTATCAGGTGATTGCGCACAGAAAAAAGGACAAGATTTCAGCTATAAACAAAAAAATAATTATGTCTTACAAGCAAAAAACTCAATCTTCTACTAAAGCAAAATCCAACTGTTTACGTTCCAGATTAGCTTTGGCCACCTTAATCGTTAACGGATCACCCAGACTGTAAGTACGTTTTTTGCGGCGTCCGCGAAGGCAATAATTTTTCTCGTCAAACTCGTAAAAGTCGTCATCGAGGTCGCGTATAGGAACCATTCCCTCGCATTTATTCTCGTTTATTTCCGCATATAATCCCCATTCGGTAATTCCCGATATAACAGCATCGAACACCTGTCCCAGCTTATCGGACATATATTCTACTTGTTTATATTTTATAGAGGCGCGCTCGGCGCTTGCGGCTAACTGTTCCATATCCGAACTGTGTTTGCATTTGTCTTCGTAAAGAGTTTTACCAACACTTCGCCCTCCGTCCAGATACCTGGTCAGTAAACGGTGAACCATCATATCCGGATAACGGCGTATGGGTGACGTAAAATGGGTATAGTAATCGAAAGCCAGGCCATAATGCCCTACATTCACCGTCGAATAAACAGCTTTTGCCATAGCGCGGATAGCAATAGTAGATATAAGATTTTCCTCCGGCTTACCGCTCACCTCATCCAGCAAATGGTTTATAGATTTCGATACGGCAGTTTTGCTTCCATCCACTTTTACTTTATAGCCGAAACGGTAGATAAACTCAGATAAATTTTCCATCTTTTGCGCATTTGGAACATCATGAATACGATAGACAAACGTTTTGGCTGTTTTATTGCCCGGAACCTTTCCTACAAATTCGGCAACAGTCTTATTTGCCAGCAACATAAATTCCTCTACCAGTTTATTGGATTCTTTTGCATACTTGAAATATACGCTCAGGGGCTTACCTTGCTCATCGATCTCAAATCTGACTTCGTGACGGTCAAAAGCTATCGCTCCGCTGTCAAACCTCTTAGCGCGGAGTTTTCGCGCCAGATCGTTCAGTTTGAGAACCTCCTCTTTAAAATCCCCTTCTCCGGTTTCTATGATAGTCTGAGCTTCTTCATACGTAAACCGCCTGTCAGAGTTTATCACCGTACGTACAATACGGTGCTTCTTTATATTGGCATCGTCGTCCATCTCGAAAATAGTGGCATAACATAGCTTTTCTTCATTCGGACGCAATGAGCACAATCCGTTGCTGAGACGTTCGGGGAGCATTGGTATAGTCCTGTCTACAAGATAAATAGATGTAGCTCTGCTTTCTCCCTCCTTATCTATAATATCTCCTTCCTGCACATAGTGAGTCACATCGGCAATATGCACTCCAATTTCCCAACGGCCATTTTTTAGTTTTTTGACAGACAAGGCATCATCAAAGTCTTTCGCATCACGCGGGTCTATGGTGAAAGTGGTAGTATTTCTGAAATCTTCCCGTTTTGCAATTTCTTCCGCTGCTATATCTTCCGGTATTTTATCGGCGGCAGCTTCTACCTTTTCCGGATATTTATACGGAAGTCCGTATTCGGCAAGAATAGCATTCATTTCCGTATTATTTTCCCCTGCCTGGCCAAGAATATCTATTACTTTCCCTATCGGGTTTTTTGCCCGCTGAGGCCATTCCACAACTTCAACCAGGGCTTTGTCTCCATCCTTTCCTCCTTTCAGGTTCTCTTTCGGGATAAATATATCGTTGGCCAATATCTTACTGTCTAATACCAGAAATGCAAACTGCTTCTGCACATCCAGCGTGCCCACAAAGGATGTCTGCCTGCGCTCCAGAATTTCCACGACCTCACCTTCGGCATCTCTGCCCTTACATTTAGCCAGCATCTGCACTTTCACCCTGTCTCTATTCATGGCATGGGCCGAGTTCCTTTCGGCAATAAACACGTGCGAACTATCTTCGCCGTCATCGGGCACAAAGAAATTTTTTCCGTTACTCCTCCTTTCAAAAGTTCCTTCGAGAAACAAGCCTCTATTGTTTGACTTATATTTTCCGCGTGAGGTTTCTACGATAAACGCATCGTCTAGCAAATCAAACAGAATATTGATTATCAACTGCTTCTCTGCCGGCTTTTTGAAGTCTAACCTCTCCACCACTTGTTTGTGGCTAAATGATTCTCCCGAATTCCTATTGAAAAAATTGACAACTGAATTTATTATATCTGCTTTGTTTTTTCGTTTGTCGGTATTATGTACCGTTTTTTTCTTACTCATAATGTATAAGTTTTATAAGATATTTATTGTCGTATCTGATTGTTCTATTTATATGTTCAATTTTCCTCGTCATTGCGAGGGTTTACCCGAAGCAATCCAGTTACACCCTTTTGGATTGCTTCACCTTTCAGGCTCGCAATGACGATAGAAATTGGACATATAAACACGTCATTTATTTTTATTGAGTACTTATGTCTTCGTTACTTTATATTATTAATCAACAACTTCCATATCTGAAAGTTTACTCGTTTTAGAGCCTGTCTTAATTTATATCATTCAAAAGTACAAAAAAGAATTAATCTTTATCTGCATACATCGAATGAAAAGAAAATATGTAATTTTGCTCTCCATCAGAAAATAGAAAAACAATGCCATATATATTAAGCATAGAAACAGCTACTGAAGTATGCTCTGTAGCCGTATCGAACGGAGGCCAGGTTCTTTTTTATAAAGAAGAGACAAAAGGCCCTTCGCACGCCGTTCTTCTGGGACAGTTTGTCAATGAGGCAATTGAGGAGTTGAGAAAAGCAAACATCAGGCCCGACGCTGTTGCCGTAAGTTGCGGCCCGGGCTCTTATACAGGGTTACGCATTGGTGTATCGGAAGCCAAAGGTCTTTGCTATGGACTGAACATTCCTCTTATTGCGATAAACACATTAAAGATTATGGCTCATGGAGCGCTTAAGCAAGGCAAAACAGAAAAAGATACACTCCTTTGCCCGATGATAGATGCGAGACGAATGGAGGTATATGATACGGTATATGATAATTCGTTGCAGGAATTACGCCCTGTATCGGCCGACATTATAGATGAAAATTCATTCTCTGAGTTTTTAGCGGACAAACAAATACTGTTTTTCGGAAATGGCGCGGAAAAGTGCAAATCGGTTCTTCATCATCCGAATGTTCTATTTTCGGACGATATATATCCCAAAGCCACAGACATGATACAGCTTGCAGAAGAATCCTTTGATAAAAAAGAATTTGCAGATGCAGCATACTTCGAGCCGTTCTATCTGAAAGAATTTGTGGCCACTACGCCTAAGAATAAAGTTTTATCCGGAATAAATAAAAATCAATAATTTTTATACGAAAAATTTGTATATACAAAAACTATCAATATATTTACGAAATATTAGTAATTTTACTTATTTAATATAATAAAGACGGGACAAAAATTCCGCCCATATTATAAAAACACCAATATATTTCTAAACTGAAAAAACAATTCGTATATTTACGACAAAACAGTAACAATACGTAAGCGAGATAATATGGAAAAGCTAACTCATCAGGAAGAAACAGTCATGTTGCATATATGGCAACTGCAAGAGTGTGTCGTAAAAGACATTGTGAACGAGATGGATGACCCGAAACCCCCTTATACTACTGTGGCTTCAGTAGTAAGAAACCTGGAACAAAAAGGATACCTCAACTCAAAAAAATATGGGAATGTATGGGTATACAGTCCCCGTATAAAAGAGGACGATTACAAAAAAATGTTCATGTCGAATGTAGTGAAGAGCTATTTTGAAAATTCTTACAAAGAATTAGTATCTTTCTTTGTAAAAGAAGAGAAAATCTCACCCGAGGAACTTAAAGAGATCATGCAAATGATAGAAAAAGGCAAAAAATAACCTTTAAACCTACCGCCCCATGGATAACATTATCATTTCGTATCTTATTAAGGCAGCTATCTCTACTGCCCTGTTTTACGGAGTATACATGCTGTGCCTCCGCAACGATACTTTCCTGAAATTAAGGAGATTCTTCTTTCTGTTCGCCATAGCTTTCTCTCTGATATTTCCGGTATTCAACATCGAACTACCCGTAAAAAACGAAAGTTCCGTCCAAATACCGACTTATTGGCTTTCCGAATTTTACATAACACCAGAAATACAGGAGCAATCACAATCGTCTCCAATAAACATCCAAAGCATAATACTTACATGCTTATGCATCGCTTCTGCTTTTTGTATCATTAAATTTCTAATACAATTACGGAGCATTATCAAATTGAGAGTAAGCTGTGAATCCGAAAAAGTACAGAAATACAGGATCGTAAAAATGAAAAACAACCTATTGTCTCCATTTTCATTTTTTAATTGGATATTTATCAATGCCGAAAACAACGATGCACATAGATTAAAAGAAATAATCGCCCATGAGCAAATCCATGCCGGACAGTACCATTCTGTAGACAATCTGGCGGCAGAATTATTATGCGCATTTTTCTGGTGGAATCCGTTTGCATGGCTTATAAAAAAGGAAATAAAAATAAATCTCGAATACCTTGCCGATAAGGGAGTGCTCAATTTGGGATACGATTCTAAGGAATATCAATATATTCTTCTGCAAGTGTCCAACGAAAGTGCTGGCATACAACTTATTAATAACTTCAACGTATCTCAACTTAAAAAACGAATAACCATGATGAACAAGAAAAAAAGCCCAATATCAGCATCTTTAAAATACTTGCTGATTGTTCCGGTCGGAATAACCCTCCTTTTGGGAAATGCAGTACAAGCATCTCCGGATCTGATAAAGTCGGCAACAGAGGAATTGTTTGACAAACCTCAGGATCAAGTAGATCAGCTTCCTTCTTTTCCCGGAGGAATAGATGAAATGAATAAATTTATCAGAGATAATCTCCGGTATCCGGTAATAGCTCAGGAAGCAGGTACAGAAGGACGGATATTGGTAAGTTTTATCGTAAAAAGCACAGGAAAAATATCTAACATCAGCATTATTGAAAAAGCAGACCCTGCACTGGACAAAGAAGCCGTACGTGTCATAAAACAAATGCCTGACTGGATACCGGCAAAACTTAACGGAAAGAATGTAGACGCCAGCTATGCGATACCTATAATATTTAAACTATCAGGATCACTAAAATTCATCATAGGAGATACGGATAAAAACACAGTCGTTGCAGTAGCTTATGGAAGCAAAATTACAATTGACGAGTTAAAGGTTGGCAACTCGTCAGATACAAAGAAACCTTTCATTTCCGTAGATCAAATGCCGGCCTTCCCGGGAGGAGGAGAGGAAATGCAACGCTATATCAGAGAAAATCTTAAATATCCGGTTGCAGCCCAGAAAGCAGGTATACAAGGACGCGTTACCTTACGTTTTGTTGTCGGAGATGACGGAACGATAACAGATATAACTGTTGTGCGAGGCATTGACCCTGATTGCGATGCGGAAGCTGTAAGGGTTATAGCCAATATGCCGAAATGGACACCGGGAAAACAAAACGGAACCAATGTTCCCGTATATTTCAATATACCTATCCAGTTCCAACTGAAGGGTAATGATGATACGGCAATCTCATCGGCCCCATACCTGTTCGTTTACGAAGGAAAATTGTATTCGGAAGCAGAATACAAACAATTACCTCTGAGCAAGGAACATATAAAAGACAATGAAGTTTTATGGGAAAAGCTTATACCGGAACCGGAAGCCATCCGGAAATATGGAGATAAGGCAAAAGGAAAAAAGGTAATAGAGGTGAAAATAGCTCCAAGAGGTAAATAGAAAACCATTAAATAAAAGAACAGGTGTCAGCGCCTGTTCTTTAATCATTTAACTAACATGAAAAAACTAATACTTCTGGCCGGCTTGTTCTTTGCCGGTATATCGCTTGCTTTTTCACAAAACACGACAAGCCCTCTGCCGGAACTTTTGAAGAACTTCCAATACCAGCAGGCCTTGGAATATATAGATTCTCAGGAGCCTACGAAAGACCTACTCATGCAGAAAGCGCTATGTTATAAGGCATTGGGCGAATACAAAAAGGCTATTGACATATTACTCCCTCTCACAGAAGAACATGCCGGCAACATACAAATTTTATCGGAATTAGCTATTTGCTACCAGGCGCTGGGGCAAAGGCAAGCCGGTACAGATTGTTACGATAAGCTGATACAAATAGACTCTGCCAATATCTATTTTAAAATACAAAAAGCGGAGCTATTGTTTCAGCAAAGCAAATACGAGAAAGCACTCGAACTATTTTATGTAATCTACGATCGGGGAAAATCGACCAATACGCTGAAACAGATTGCCCAATGCTACGAGATGATGAATGCAGTAGATAGCGCTATAACATACTATCGGAAAACTCTATATGAAAACCCATTAGATGCATTTTCCACTGCCAGCCTGACCAACATTTGCCTGAAAGAAGGACTTTTGCCCGAAGGTAAAGCCTGTTCGCAGGCATTTATGGATATGGACACCACCAATCAGCAAGTAAACCTGCTGAATGCTTTATGCTATTACGCAAGTGAACAGGAATATGAAGAAGCGATAAGCCGGTTCGTCAGATGTGAACAAAGAGGCGATACCAGTCTAATACTGAACCGCAGCTTCGGAACATCCTGTTTTATGATAAAAAGATACTATGATGCCGAGATTTACCTGGATAAAGCATTCAGGCAAGATACGACTAACAATACTGTTCTATATGCATTGGCAACTTCATCGATGGAACTGGGCGACCATTGGAAATCAACGCCGCTGTTCAATAAACTACTTAGCAGGGTCAAGCCCGATAGTATAATGCTGACCTTGTGCTACAAAAATCTCGCAATGTCGTACCAGAAAGGCCGGCATTACAAGGAGGCTGTCGATACATATATCGAATCTCTGAATTATGCAAAGCCTAATCAGAGGATGACAACATATCATACAATCGCAAATCTCTATGATATACAACTCAACGATACAGGCAATGCACTGATCTATTATGGTTATTACAGAGAAACTTTAGTCGATTACTTAAATTCATTGAAAAGAGGAGGGAAAGAGGATAACGAAAAAAGGATCATAGAGGAATCAATAAGGATCAAGGCGCTGGACGAACATGTGAAAGAGCTGAAAAGTGGTGAAAAGAGAGAACGGAAACCCTTCAGTATAATGCAAATCCAGATAATAGATACTGAAAAGGGCAATACCAAAACGACAATTTCAAAAGAAAACGGGAAAACGACAGTATCGGAAGAAAAAGATACAAAGCTCAACTGATCTGTCCCCAGTTAAAACGATTACCGCTTAATTTTTGCAACTGCTTGCGTAGGATAAGGTTCTCCGGCCTCTCTATCTGCGGGTCTTCATCCAGTATTTTTTTTGCTGCTTCGCGGGCAAATTGCAGTATTTCCCCGTCACGTATAAGATTTGCAATACGAAGGTTGAACGGAATACCACTTTGTTGTGTACCTTCCAGATCGCCCGGGCCACGGAGTTTGAGATCGGCCTCGGCTATTTCAAAGCCATCATTGCTTTCGACCATTATCCCGATGCGTTTTTTTGTTTCGGCAGACAGTTCATATGGAGTTACCAGAATACAATATGACTGGTCGGCCCCGCGTCCTACTCGTCCTCTCAACTGGTGTAGCTGGGACAACCCGAAACGCTGAGCCGATTCGATGACCATTACAGACGCATTCGGAACATTTACCCCTACCTCGATAACCGTAGTAGCGACCATTATCTGTGCCTCATTTCTGACAAAGCGCTGCATCTCGGCATCTTTTTCCTTCGGCTTCATTTTGCCATGCACCTTACACACGGTATATTCAGGAAACACTTCTCTGGTATGTTCGAAACCTTCTTCCAGATTTCTCAAATCGAGTTTTTCACTCTCCTCTATCAACGGATAAACAATATATACCTGCCGTCCGGCCTGCAACTGCTTCCTGATTGATTCGTACATAGCCCCCCGTTTTTTATCATACTGGTGAATAGTACGGATCGGTTTACGACCCGGAGGCAACTCATCGATGACCGATACATCGAGGTCGCCATATACTGTCATGGCCAATGTACGCGGAATAGGGGTCGCCGTCATGACCAGAATATGCGGCGGATTAACATTCTTGCTCCAAAGCTTTGCTCGCTGCGCCACGCCGAAACGGTGCTGTTCATCAATAACAACCAGTCCCAGATTAGAAAACCGGACGGTGTCCTCTATCAAAGCATGCGTTCCCACAAGTATTTGCAGATCGCCGGTAAGCAAGGCGTTATGTATCCGCTCCCGATCCGTTTTTTTAGTTGAACCCGTCAATAGCTCTACATTTACATTCAACCCTTGCAGAAATTCCTGTATGGTAATAAAATGTTGGGTAGCCAATATTTCCGTCGGAGCCATCATACAAGACTGGAAACCGTTATCGAGAGCTATCAGCATCAGCATCAGGGCCACCAGCGTTTTACCACTGCCGACATCCCCCTGTAGCAAGCGGTTCATTTGTTCGCCGGTTGCCATATCCTGCCTGATTTCCCTGATGATCCGCTTTTGTGCATTAGTTAGAGGAAAAGGAAGATTGTCTTCGTAGAAGGAATTTAGATAATCACCCACTTTGGAGAACACAAAACCTTTAAGCTTCGACTTACGTTCGGCAATATATTTCAAAATATTCAACTGGATGTAAAACAGTTCTTCAAACTTTAAGCGATACTGAGCCTCTCTCAACAAAGATGCATTTTCCGGAAAGTGAATATTGCGCATCGCAGGCTTCAATCCCATCAACCGTGCTTCCTGTATTACCTTTTCGGGAAGTGTTTCCGACAGATTCCTTACAACAGAGGCAAATGCCGCAGCCATTATTTTCTGAATCGCTTTCGAATTCAGAAAATGGTTTTTCATTTTCTCTGTTGTATTGTAGTAGGGCATCAATCCTGAAGGACGCTCTTCCTCATTGATATACGGATCGATGTCGGGATGGGCAATATTGAATTTATCGCCAAACATGGTAGGCTTACCAAAAATAATATAGGGAAGATCTACCTTATACTTATCTACAATGAATTTAGCGCCCTGAAACCAAACCAAATCAATAAATCCTGTGCCGTCGGTAAAATGAGCGACTAATCGTTTTTTCCGGCCTTCACCAAAAGTTTCGAATGCCGTAATCCGTCCTTTCAGTTGAATGTAAGGCATATTGCCGTCTATCTCGTGAACAAAGTAGATGCGGCTTCGGTCAATATATTTGTACGGGAAATAATATAGCAGATCTTCTACCGAATACACATTGATCTCTTTATTCAGAATCTCAGCTTTTTTCGGTCCTACTCCCGCCAGAAATTTTATATCTGCATGTGAAAAATCAGTCATCAGAACTTTTTATCTCAAATATCACAGTAAAGATAACCATTTTTGTACAATACCGAAAAGGCAAGAAGAAACCTGCCAATTTCAGAAACAAACAAAAAATGTATATTTTTGAAAAATAAAAAATAAAAGATGCCAAGTAAAACAATAAAATATCACTTTTCTAAACACGTATTAAAGAAAAGGCGTATTTTAATTTTGTATATGCTTTTCAGTTCCACATCATCCTTTTCTCAGATAGATAGTGCTTATATACAGTCTTTTGACCAAGAATTTTCCATAAGGCCATATGTCTATAAGAAGTTCACGACGCTATCGACTGAAATAAACGAAGATGAGACTGAGTATTATCCCAATACTCCTGTTGGCATGGGTTTTGGCGTAACATATAAAAAATATTCCCTCAGCGGAGGATATAGTTTCGACTTTATGAGGGATAAAAACAGAGGGAAAACAAAATCGATTGATTTCCAATATCATTATTATGGTAGAAGTTTTGTATTCGACTTCTTTTTTCAGAACTACAAGGGATTTTACAGAGAGGATGACAAACAAGAGGAGGTTTTTCAGATTTATCCTGATATCAGGATTGTACAATATGGTATATTCAGCCAATATGTATTCAACAATAAAAAATTTTCTTATCAGGCAGCATTCAATCAAAGCGAAAAACAGCTAAGGTCGGCAGGAAGCTTCCAATTGGGGGGCGGATTATATTATAACAATATACAGTCTGACAGCACTATAATGTTGCCAGACAACAAACTAAACAATTATCAGATCAGTATAAGCGGCGGATACGCATATACATGGGTTATCAAAAAAAACTTTTTTACCTCTCTCAGCGTATCTTTAGGTGTAAATTTCGGAGCAAAAACCATCAGTGATTTTGGCAAAAAGGCAGAAGTATCTCCATCTGTATTTCCTCGTTTTTCGATGGGATATAACGGGAAAGATTGGTCGGTTGGATTATCTTTTGTAATGAACAGGATATATGTATTACATAACAACAACATGCCTAAAATTGCTTTAGGCACGGGTAATTTCCAACTAAGCTATATTAAGCGTTTCGATATTGCCCCTAAGTTTTTGAAACACATAAAAAAAGAGCTGTCGCAAAAGACAGGATTCCCGTCATTGCGAACGGAGTGAAGCAATCCAGAGTGTTGATTATAAATGGATTGCTTCGGGCTGTCGCCCTCGCAATGACGTGTAAAAGACCTTTTAATACAGTCTCTTTTTTTGCACACACCAATAACTCACTCTACATCAATCGGTTTACCCTGATAAAAATCCAGGATTTTAGCACGGAAGATGAAATCATACTTAGCCCTGATACGTTCAGATCGATTGGTCAGAAGTTTTGTTTTCGCTTCACTGAATTCAAAAGCTGTAGACTTACCTATATCGTAGCGTTCCTGAGCATATTGCAGAGATATTTCTGCTGCTGTTTCCGCCTTTCCGGTAGATATATATGTGGCATGCGCCCCAACCGCACTCTGGTATGCCTGCTGTATTTCCTTATACAATGCCAGTTTGACATTATCAAGCGCTAAGCTTTGATTTTCTATATTTAAGCGGGCGCTGCGTACCTGGTTCCGGGTTTGAAAACGATTAAATATAGGGATGCTCAATGAAAAACCAATATACTTACGTTCATTATTTCTTAACTGATTGGATAGCCTGGCTCTATCCTTTTCAGCTTCATCAGCATATTCTTTTCCATAAACATGCGTATATCCTGTACTATATGACAACTCCAGATTAAGTGTCGGCCAATAACCCGACTGAGCTACTTTTAAGTTTTTTTTACTACTTTCGAGCTTATATTCCGCTTCTTTTACGTGAGGTTTTACACCTAAAGACAGTTTATAAACTTGATCGGGAGGTACAACACTCGATAAATTATCCGTAACGACATCTTCCGATTTGGGCTCCCGAATATCAAAATAACTGGCATCAGGCAAGTTCAGCGATTGCGATAAATTCAATAAAGACAGAGCCAGATCATTAACAGCAACTGTTACATTCAGGTCATCTTTAGCCTGTTGCGCTTTAATATCATATAATTGAGAAGACGGAACTTTACCCGATTCAACAAGGATTTCAGTCCTTTCCACCTGCAATTTACTTAAATCAGCCTGCTCTTGATATGCTTTCAGTATCTCCTTCTTGAAAAGGACATCCAGATATAAAGAAACTACTTGCAACTCCAGATTTTCTTTTGCCTTTCTCAGACCCTCAGTTGCCGCATGCAAATTCAATTCATCAACCTTTATCTGGTTAGGTATCTTAAACCCTGTAAATACAGGAACAGATGTCCCAATTCGGAAATCTGTACCTGCAGCATTGTTCGATTGGTATGTTCCAGTATTATAATCCTGACTTTGCCCAAAACTGAATGACTGTCCGACACCCGCATTTAAGTTTGGCAACCGGTCGTTTTTGCTGGTACTGAGATTTATCTCTGAACTTTTCACATTCAAGGCCTGCTGCCTGAGTTCAATATTATTTTCTACAGCATAATCGACACATTCACGCAATGTCCATTTCTTCTGAGCCTGTATACATAAACAGATACAGAACAGACTGCATGATACAATTAGTTTTTTCATACTCTTACGTTGTTATTGTTTCGGAGCCTCAGCTTTAGGGTTATCCGATATTTCGTTACCTCTGATTTTATCACCTTTGCTCAGACCTGACTTCACTTCCACCTTAATCCCATCAGATAATCCAACCATTATATGTTTCTTGTCAAAAACCTGTTTGTGATCGGTTGTATCCTTTAAAACATAGACAAAGGCCGAATCATTGTTAAAAGTTACGGTACTTTCCGGAATTGTCAAAACTTTTTCAATTTTTGCTAAAACAATTTCGGCATTTGCACTATATCCGGCTCTTATTACAACTGTATCGGGAATACGGGCGGCAGCCTTTATCTCAAACAGGATAGCTCCGTTTTCCTCAACGCCTTTAGGTGCAATGTATTCCAATGTTGCATCGAATTTTTTATTTTCAATAGCCCCTACCGACAATTTTATAGGCATTCCCGTGTGTACACGGCCGACTTCAGTTTCGTCGATCTTTCCGATGAAGATCATATCGTTCATGTTAGCTACGGTGGCAATGGTAGTACCATCATTGAAAGTATTGGCCTGAATAACCGAGTTCCCTGCTTTAATGGGCACATCCAAAATCATACCTGTAATAGTGGAACGTATCTGTGTATTACTATATTGAGCCGTTTTCTTGGAAATTCCGGTTTTTACAATATCCAGATTATCTTTGGAATTTTCCAACTCCTCAATAGCCTTCTTGTAATCGGTATCCGATTTGTCCATTTCTTCTTTAGCTATTACGCCTTTTTCGAAAAGCTGTTTCTGGCGTTCATGTTCAGCATTTACCTGGGCAAGGTTTATCTGAGCCACATTTACACGTGATTCGGCAGAGTTCAGTTGCGAAACTTCGGGAATCACTTTTACGGTAGCAATAATATCCCCGACTTTCACAAAGTCTCCGGCTTCCTTCATTACTTCCGATACAATACCTGATATCTGGGGTTTGATCAGAATTTCGTCGCGGGGAGAAACTTTTCCTGTAGCAACAGATGTATTTTCAACATCTCCGGTGTCGGCTGTGACAATCTCATATACAACCTTCTTGGGTTGTGATTTGTTCCAGAGAAAGGCGAATGTACCAACGACTATAAGTCCAAGAAGTACAAACAGAATAATTCTGAGAATCTTTTTCATATTATATTTAGTTTACAATTTCTATATAGTAGAGTTTATATTTAATAGAGTATTATCATATTGGTTTACAGGCATTCACAGTATATATTTTTAACCACGGAGTCACACAGAGTTTATCTTCACGGAGTTACACTGTGTACTCCGTGATTTTTTTACTCTGTGAAACTCCGTGGTTAATTTATTATAAATGACAGCCATATACATTTATTCTATATAATGTTTAGTATTTATTTCTACTTTTTTTATTCATCTCTAATAGCATCGATCGCTTTTACCCTGAGCGCTCTGAGCGCAGGCATCAATCCGGCCAAAATTCCCGAAAAGATAATGATAAGCATAGCTACAATCGCCGTCCAGAACGAGACAAAAGGAGGTATGAATATTTGCTCCTCACTTATTCCGGTAGTCATAGCCTTATATATAATCTCAAGTATAGAGACCCCGAACAAGAAGCCGGCAAACCCGGCGATTGCTGTCAACACAAAGCTCTCGCTTAATATCTGAGCCATGATAGCCAGTGGTTTAGCCCCTATTGCCCGCCTGACGCCAATTTCCCTTGTCCGTTCCCGAACAGTAACCAACATAATATTACTGATGCCGATTATACCTGAGAATAATGCTCCAAGCCCAACGATCCAGATAAGAATATCTATACCAAAAAATAGATTCTGAAAAATCTGGAACTGTTTTTCGACGTTTACGCTGCCCATCGCCTTCTCATCGGTCGGAGATATATCATGCGCAGTCTTTATTATCGATTTAACCTCTTCTTCTACCATTGATGCAGGATAACCGGGCTTAGCGGTACAAGCCATAAACCAAATATCTTGTCCTTGATTAAAAGCCCGTTGAGTGGTAGAAAAAGGTAAATAAACAGATTCTTCGACATTACCGCCAATTGAAGCTCTTGATTTAGGCCTAATGACACCTATCACCTGAAAGTAAATACCGTTTACCCTTATATATTGGCCGATAGCCGATTCACCGGATTTGAACAGGGTTTCATATACTACCTTCCCGATTATACAGACCTTCCGGCTCCCCTGCTCGTCCAGATAATTAAACAAGCGCCCGGACATGATATGCTGTCCTTCAACCTTAAAATGTTCGGGATAGATACCCCTGACGTCATATGTGCCTGATTTAAGACCTCTTACAGTATTCTTTTCCCCGCCGCCAATAAACAGCATGGGCGATATATATTCTACAGATGCAGCTTTACGCCTGATAAGATTCATATCGCGAACATTCATAGACCAGGTACGTCCTTTGCGGTATCCTTTATAAGCCTCGCTTGTACGTCCGGTCCAGAAGAAGCACGAATTAGATGCAAAACCATCGAAATTCTTAGAGATCCCCCCTTGCAGTGAATTGCCGGCCCCGATAAGCAGGATCAACATAAAAATACCCCAGAAAACCCCAAATCCTGTCAGAATACTTCTTAGCTTATTCCGGGTTATGGTAGTCCATATTTCTTGCCAGTTATCTAAATCAAACATTTTTTATTTCGTTACAAGTTACAAGTTACGAGTTACAGAGAAACAATCTGCCAATGCATATTTCCAAATCGACACATTAGTAATTGGTATATCGCCATATTTTTCTCATTGCCAAATTCTATTCCGCTCTCATTGCTTCTATTGGCCGCACCCGTGTAGCCTTCAATGCAGGGATAAGGCCTGCGATGACTCCGGCTATGACTAAAACCAGCGTTGCGGCTATAACAGTACCAATATCCACTGTCGGATCTTTAAATACGGTCGGGCTATCCATTGTTCTTGGGCCGACTGTCATCATACTGTTGATACCTTCGGTTAGTAAAATACCGAAGACCATGCCTATATACCCTGCGGCCGTCGTTATAAGGATCGACTCAAAAATAACTAATCTGAGTACTGATGCGGGAGTAGCGCCTATCGCTTTGCGAATGCCAATTTCCCGTGTACGCTCTCTTACCGTTATGAGCATAATATTACCGACGCCTACAATACCTGCCATCAACGATGCAATACCGATAATCCAGATAAAGAAATTTATACCGTTAAATATCTGGTTGGTTTCAGCTACATCTTCTGCGGTGTTTCGGATATAAAGCGCAGACCTGTCGGCCGGATCAAAAGAGTGCAGTTGTGCAACCCTGTTTCGCACACGTTCCACAAAAGCCTTATTAGCATCAAGATTTGTAATGCCTTTTACTGTAAAATCTATCTGGCGGAATCCCCATCCCTTATTATAAAGCATCTGCGCTGTAGTAAAAGGTATATACGCCGGAGGGTTATTCATAAACATGTCGGAATCGTCGTACACTCCTATAACCTGATATGCAATCCCATTTGCCACAACGGACTTGCCTAACGGGTCTGTTGTTTTAAATAAAAGGCGTTTCATTTCCGGGCTGATAACAATCACTTTCCGCCGGTTATCTACATCCAGTTTATTTAAGAAACGGCCATCGCCTGCCCTTACTTTTATGTTATTAATAAAAGCCGCATCTTGCGATACGCCATCAAGCCGCCAGGCTCCATATTCTTTCTCGTAGCTTATAGTTACACTTTGAGTTATCCTGGCCGATACATATTCTACCTCCGGAATCCTGTTTTTTATCAAATCGTAATCTTTATGGTCAAATTTAATATTACGATTTGTAGGCAGTCCCTTATACGGCATCGAAGTCCAACCCGGCCAAAGAGTTACCGAATTTTGAGCCCGGTTGGAAAAATTGGATGTCACTCCATTTTTCAGTCCATTTCCCGATGCCAGAAGCATAATAAGCATAAATATACCCCACGCTACCGCAAAACCGGTAAGGGCAGTACGTAATTTGTTCTTATTTATCGTTGATAATATTTCGCGTAAAGAGTCAAAATCGAACATCTCCGTTTTTTTTACATTTCTATTACAGGATTTTCATTTATCTCTATCGAGCCTATTATACCATCTTTGATATGTATAACCCTGTCGGTTGCATTTGCGACTGACTGTTCGTGTGTAACGATCAACATGGTTATTCCATCATCCTGGTTTATCCGGCGAAGCAGCTCTATAACTTCCCGTGAGGTTTGACTATCTAATGCTCCTGTCGGTTCATCGGCAAGAATAATTTGAGGACGGGCTATTAAAGCGCGCGCTATGGCTACACGTTGTTTCTGGCCTCCGGACAACTCATTGGGCATATGGCCGGCATGAGTAACCAGCCCCATCTTATCAAGATATTCCATAGCCAGAATATTTCTTTTTTTACGGCTCATACCCTGATAATACAGCGGAAGAGCTACATTCTCCAATGCATTCTTAAAAGAAATAAGATTGAAAGACTGAAAAATAAAGCCTATCATTTTGTTTCGCAGTTCGGCTGCTTTCGATTCCGATTGATTACGAATAAGCAAATTATCGAGATAATACTCGCCGGTATCGTAATTATCGAGTATCCCCAATATATTAAGCAGGGTAGATTTACCCGAACCCGATGCTCCCATAATAGAAACAAGTTCACCCTTTTCGACTTCCATATTAACACCTTTCAAAACATGTAGAGGCGCACCATTATAATAGGTCTTGTTCAGATTTTTTATTCTAATCACAGTGTCTCAATTTATTTAAATATTGTCGCAAATTCAGGTTAATTTTCGAATAGAGAAGATACCCGCCTATCCTTTCATACTTATATGTCGTAGAAAATACAAAAAGGTTACATCATTTTATTTTTTTAACATAAAAAGATTCAATTTGATTAAATAATTCAAGTTGCTATTTATTAAAGAATACCGATCAGAGGTTTGATTATGTTTAAAGATATATTCTATTTACTTATGCGGAATCTGCGATTCCTTTTTCTTAACTTTTTGCTTGACCAAAAAGTCACAAAAAGTCAAGGCTGTACCGGATAGCCGACCCACAACCAACTTGCCGGCTAAACAAAATAAACTCGCATCTGCGATGCGCCACACGGCAGGGAAATTAAGAAATCAGTATCCCCTTTTTCGTTAAACAGAAAATTACAAAATAAGGGCATAAATCATTGATTTGAAACTAATTTTAGATTTATTATGATTTTCAAAAACAGTTAAACTGAAAAATCGAAAAAAAAGGAACGACCCGCCGGGTGTGCAAAAAATGTACATTAAAAAAGAAACATCTGACCTTCCGGATTTCTATTCTTATAAAATTAAAAGAAGTTCAGATTATGGTCAAGTTGAAATTTATCATCCGGGACAATGCCCTCGTATTAAGAATCAGTGAAGGGAAACAGAGGTGAGTTTTACCATCAGTCAGATAGGGGGCTTCAAATTCAGTCATTACGATCCCAAAATAAATGAAATAGATACGAAGAAACCGGATGTCCTTACTCCTGAACAACTAAAAACATTCCTGAATATGGATATGGACAAAATTACACCTGCCTACCGTGACCGCAAACAAGTTGAACTGTATTATGATAATAGATACAACATTTTACTGCTAAACAAAAAACATTTTGCTTCGTATGTTTTTTGCCCTTAAGTTTCTATCTTTGTGGTTCTAAAAATAAAAACAGAAAAAATATCATATATGACCAAAAAATACAATAGAACTCTTGTTACTTCGGCTCTTCCTTATGCTAACGGCCCGGTACATATCGGGCATCTTGCCGGTGTTTACATCCCTGCGGATATTTATGTCCGCTACCTCAGGCTGAAAGGTGAAGAGGTTATACATATCGGCGGATCGGACGAACATGGAGTACCTATCACTATCAGGGCAAAAAAAGAAGGTGTAACCCCTCAGGATATTGTGGACAAGTATCATGCGATTATCAAAAAATCATTCGAAGATTTTGGGATTGCGTTCGATATTTATTCGCGTACCAGCTCGGAGATACATAAGAAAACCGCTTCTAATTTCTTCCTTGAATTGTACAATAAAGGAGAATTTGAAGAAAAGACCAGCGAACAATATTACGACGGAGAGGCGCAGATGTTCCTTGCCGACCGCTACATTATGGGCGAATGTCCTCATTGCGGCAATCCGAATGCATACGGCGACCAATGCGAATCGTGCGGCACTTCGCTCAGCCCTACCGACCTGAAAAATCCCCGTTCCACCATATCCGGTTCTACTCCGGTGATGCGCGAAACCAAACACTGGTATTTGCCCCTTGACAAGCATGAATCGTGGCTTCGTCAGTGGATACTCGAAGACCATAAAGAGTGGAAACCGAACGTATACGGGCAGTGCAAATCGTGGCTCGACATGGGGTTGCAACCACGTGCCGTAAGCCGAGACCTGGATTGGGGCGTGCCTATTCCGCTGCCTGATGCGCAAGGGAAAGTATTGTACGTATGGTTCGATGCACCGATAGGATACATCTCAAATACAATCGAGTTATTGCCCGACAGTTGGGAAAAATGGTGGAAATCGGAAGATACAAAACTGATCCATTTCATCGGAAAGGACAATATCGTATTCCACTGCATTGTATTCCCTGCCATGCTGAAAGCCGAAGGCTCGTTCATCCTGCCTGAAAATGTTCCGGCAAACGAATTCCTGAACCTGGAAGGCGACAAAATATCTACATCGCGCAACTGGGCGGTATGGCTGCACGAATATCTCGAAGATTTTCCGGGACAACAAGACATACTTCGCTATGTACTTAC
>JAISES010000267.1 GCA_031263965.1 Prevotella sp.
TGTTGCGTTTTTTATTTTTGGTTCTGTTGCAGTCTACGGACAATGGGATGCGCAGCTGAGCCAGTATTGGCGGATGAAAAATTATTATAACCCATCTTTTATAGGGCAGGCAAATGCGATAGAAAGTACTCTGTTGCACCGTCAGCAGTGGGTTGGTATGACTAATGCGCCGGCTACGTCGTTGATTTCCTTAAATATGCCGGTTCAGTTTTTTGGTAAGGAGCATGGTGCCGGCATTATTATTATGAACGAAAAGATAGGACTGTTCTCTAATACATCTACCTTTGGACAATATACATATAAGATAAAGTTTAAAAAAGGCAGGCTTTTGAATATAGGCATACAGGGCGGGATGATGAATATTGATTTCGATGCTTCAAAAATCCATATTCCAAACAGTGATTATCACGATCAAACCGATATTCCTTCTGCGGGAGGAGATAAAAAAATAGATGCGGGAATAGGGCTTTCGTGGGTGACGCCTGACTATTATATCGGTGTGTCAGCCTCCCATCTTTGGGAACCATCTTTTGAACTGAATGATAATACAACCACGTACATCACGCGTGGCTATTATATTATGGGCGGATACAATATAAAGCTTAATAATCCGTTAATAGAGTTGCAGCCGTCTGCTCTTTTTAAATCTGATGCAGTTGCGCACCAATTGGACATTACAGCAAAAATTGAATATAATAAGATGTTCTCAGGAGGAATATCTTGGAGAAAAGACGATGGTTTTGTATTTTTGTTGGGTGCGAAAATAAGAAATATCGAAGCCGGCTATTCGTATGACCTTTCCACATCGGAGATAGCAAAGGTCAGCAATGGCAGCCACGAGTTGTTTTTGCGTTATAGCATTCCGCTCGAAAAGAAAAAAGACCGGAGTATAAGTAAAAGTATAAGACTACTATAGAATTAAAATACAAGTTTACAAGTGTACGATAAACGCTCCGGGGATATACGGAGCATAAGGAGTAAATATGAAATATTTGTTTTTTGCGATCATAGTTTTGCTTGCGTTGCTTACATCCTGTGGTAAAACCATCGGGTCGGGTATCGGAGGTGAAGTGACTGGGGAAAAAAGCTCGTCATGGGCCGAGCCTGCCCCTTATGGAATGGTTCTCGTTTCGAGAGGATCTATAGAAATGGGACCTGCCGAAAGTGATTCCTTGTGGGATATAAAAGCCAATCCGAAAGGGGTGTCGGTAGATAATTTCTGGATGGACGAAACAGAGGTGACAAACTCCAAATACCGCCAGTTTGTATATTGGGTGCGCGATTCTATTATCAGAGAACGCCTGGCTGACCCCAGATATGGAGGTGCCGTAACTTTTAAAATCACCGAAGACAGATATGGCGAACCGATAAAACCTTATCTTGATTGGAAAAAGCCGATACCTAAGAGGCCTCTTGAAGAGGAAGAACGGGCTATCAATAGCGTGACATATGTGCATCCGGTAACTAAAGTCCGCGGAATAGATTCCCGTCAGATAAATTATTTTTACGAATGGTTCGATCATACCGAAGCAGCCAAGCGCAGAAACAGGTTGAATCCTGACGAAAGAATATTGAATACAGATATTCAGCCAGATCCGGCACAAGTGATAATGATATCGAAAGATACAGCTTATATCAATGAAGATGGATTGCCTGTAAACGAAACAATAACACGTCCTTTATCATCGCTTTTCGACTTTGTTCACTCCAAAATAGTGAATGTTTATCCTGATACTACTGTTTGGATCAATGATTTCAATAATGCGTATAACGAGCCTTATATGCGTATGTATTTTTCTCATCCGGGCTATAATGATTATCCGGTAGTTGGCGTTACATGGGAACAAGCTGAGGCATTTTGCCGCTGGAGAACCCAGTTCTATAAAATGGGACAGCCGAAAAATGGACGTCCGATAGAAAACTTCCGCCTTCCTACCGAAGGTGAATGGGAGTTTGCCGCACGGAATGGCCGCACAGAAAATAAATATCCCTGGGATAAAGACGGCACAATGGATGAAAAAGCATGCTTTATGGCAAACTTCAAACCCGGAGAAGGAAACTATACAAAAGACGGGAATCTGATTCCTGCGCGTGTGGCGTCGTATATTCCAAATCGTTTCGGTATATATGATCTGGCAGGAAATGTAGCCGAATGGACGTCTACTGCTTATACCGAGTCGGGAACAACAATAATGAACGATATGAACCCGCAATATAAATACGATGCTGCTAAAGAAGACCCATATGCGGTTAAGAAGAAAGTGGTAAAAGGTGGTTCCTGGAAAGATGTCGGGCGAAATATACGCGGCGATATGCGGGAAGGTGAATTCCAAAATCAGCCCCGTTCTTACATCGGGTTCAGATGCGTAAGAACTCAAATAGGCTTTTCTAAATCGAAGAAGTGATGAAAAGATTATATCAAATAACAATCATATTGCTGTTGAGCATTATTTGCCTTTCTTCTATGCAGGCACAGGAATCTCTTCGCGAGAGACTGGCTAAGAGGCAGCAACAAGAACAGGGTACAGTAACAGACAGTAGCTTGAAAGTGCCAAAGTTATCTGTTCGTGCCGAAATGATGAATGAAAACCAGACTCAGGACTTGTCGAATGCTACATGGGTTCGCGAAATATACCGTTTTCTTGACCTGACGAAAGGCGAGAATGCTGCTCTATATTATCCCGAGCAGCCCGAGAACGACAAGATGAATTTGTTTACGATGATTTTCAAATTGATGGAAAATAATAGCCTGCCGATCTATCGATGGAATAACGGAAATGATTTGTTTACAGATAGGATGAAGGAAGACTTTGGTGATATTCTTTCTATATTGGAAATTCCTTATCAAAAAAATGGGGAGAATTACGTTTACGATGAATTCAGTATTCCTAACAATGAAGCTCTTGGCTATTATATAAAGGAAGCATGGTATTTTGACCGGTCAAACTCCGTATTAGGGGTAAAAACAGTGGCAATATGTCCTGTTGTAATACGCGAAGAATATTTCAGTGATGAAAGCAGCCTGTCCACACTCAGCCGTAGGCCGCTTTTCTGGATTCCATACGAATATATCCGTCCGTATGCGGCCCGAATGCCTGTTATGACATCAGACAGGAATAATGTGATGACAAAGACCATTGATGATTATTTCAGGTTGAGGCTTTATGAAGGAGAAATATATAAAACCACCAATATGGAAAATAAATTGATGGTAGAAAAATATAAAGATCCGGAATCATTGAAACAGGCTCAAGGTAAAATAGAGGGAGAACTCAAGCAGTTTGAAGAAAATCTGTGGGTGGTGAATGATTCAATCAACGATGTTCCGTCTAAGAATAAAGCAAAGAATACCGGGGCTTCTAAAATAAGCAAACCAAAAGGCGGCTCTTCGGGTACAGCATATTCGGCCAGAGACAGGAGGTAAATAAAAGTGAAAAATAAAAATACAGTGGCTATTTCGATAAGGGGTAGCCATTCTAATTATTAACTGATAATACGCAATAGGGCTTATTTCGCTACAAAGTAGCACAGGGGTATCACGGAGTTTTTTCTTTTTTTTTGTTGTGCGTCAGCCCTGCGCCGTATGCTTTACGTGCGGGGAACCCGTCAGGTGAAAAAGGCGTAAAACGGGATGCCTGTTTGAGCATCGAAGATGCGAGTTCAACCCGTTTAGCCTTTGAGCCTGCTACGGGTCGCACAGTAAAGCGGGCGCATAAAGCATTTTTGGTTCCTTTTGCTGCTTAGGGCAAAAGGAACGCAAGCAATCTTCGATTGCGCGCAGAA
>JAISES010000271.1 GCA_031263965.1 Prevotella sp.
TTTATCTTTATTTCCCCGAAATGGAACACACTTGCAGCCAATGCAGCATCGGCTTTTCCTTCGACAAATACATCCCTGAAATGTTCCGTTGCTCCGGCTCCGCCCGAAGCTACAACAGGGATATTCAAAGTTTCAGACAACAGGCGCAAAGCCTCGTTTGCATATCCTGTTTTTACTCCATCGTGATTCATACTGGTAAAGAGAATTTCTCCGGCTCCGAGATTTTCGGCTTCCTTTGCCCACGAAAACAGCTCTTTGTCCGTTCTGTTTCGTCCTCCACTTGTGTAACACGACCAGATATTGTCTTCAAAGTTAGCATCTATTGCACAAACACATACCTGCGAACCAAAATTTTTCGCAATATCTTCTATTATTTCCGGATTCCTTATAGCCGTAGAATTGACCGATATTTTATCCGCTCCGGCATTTAACAAGCGGTCTACATCCTGAAGTTCGTTGATACCTCCACCAATAGTAAACGGAATATTGATATTTGCAGCTATGCGTTTTACAAGGTCGGTAAAGGTCTTACGTTCTTCGTATGAAGCAGTAATATCGAGGAATACAAGCTCGTCAGCTCCTTGTTCACTATATTGGATTCCCAATTCTACGGGATCGCCGGCATCGCGGAAATTGATGAAGTTGATGCCTTTTACGGTTTTGCCGTCTTTTACATCGAGGCATGGGATTATTCTTTTTGCCAGCATAATAATTAATTAGTAAATTTGCTAATTTACGAATTTACTTAATTCTTTCAATGTTACTTTATTTTCATAAATAGCTTTTCCCAAAATCACAGCAGGAACTCCTGCCGCTTCCAAATCGAGTATATCCTGAATGCAGCTGACCCCGCCGCTTGCCATCAGGTATAAATCGGGATAAGCCGATAATATATCTCTGTACAGATCGATTGAAGGCCCTTGCAGCATGCCGTCCCTCCGGATATCCGTACAAACAACTTTCGTCAGGCCATCTTTTCTATATTCATTCAAAAACGGCAAAATATCTATCGATGTGGATTCCTGCCAACCGGAAACTGCTATTTTATGATCTTTACAATCAGCTCCAAGAATAATTTTTTCACTGCCGTATCTTGCCACCCAGCTAAGAAATAAATCTTTATTCCTTACAGCAACACTTCCGCCGGTGATCATCGATGCGCCGGAATTGAAAGCAATATCCAAATCTTTATCACTCTGTACGCCACCTCCAAAATCAATTATCAAGGAAGTTTGCGAGGCTATCTTTTGCAGGATATTATGGTTGACTATACGCTTTGCTTTTGCACCATCGAGATCGACCAGATGCAAACGCCGGAGCCCTGCGTCTTCAAACATTCTTGCAACTTCGAGCGGATCTTCGTTGTATACTTTCTTTACTTCGTAATCTCCTTGCGAAAGGCGGACACATTTACCTTCTATAAGGTCTATTGCCGGAATAATTTCTATCATTATTAAAATAACATTACAAAATGATAATCGCGTAAAGATAAGCAAAAGTGACGGGGTTTACTCTCTTCATCGGCATATAAAGTATCATTCTCGAGGACCAGTCACTGACTAGCTCTCTTTTGCTTCTATAAGCTTTTCTACTGTAAAAGATTTCACTTCTTCAAACGGTTGCTTCCTGTATTTGCATTCGGACACTCTGCATAATGAGCAAAAGTGTTCGAGGCAAGAGTCCGAATGTATAGAAACCAAAGCATTTTCGGGGAATACAGACAAGAGAGTATGTCTCAACTCTTCGCATAAAGAATGCCCTTTATCTATATTGTAATACCAGGGAAGTGTTAAGTCGCAATCAATAAAACAACTGCTTCCCGATTTCAATACTTTCAGGTTGTGTATATCAATCCATTCGGGCTTTCTATTTTCATTGATGGCTGTACATATCTTATTCAGCACTCCTTCGTCAGCCGTATCTATCAGGTTATTTATTGTTTTTTTCAGGATACCAATTCCCGTACAGGCAATAATAGCTCCGAATATAATAGCTAATGCGCTGTCTATCCATGTCAGGCCCGTAAAATATAAAACAAGTAGTCCCGCTACCAACCCTATTGTAGAATAAGTATCCGATTGCAGATGCTTTCCTCCGGCTACCAATGCGACAGAATCATATCTCTTCCCCTGGCGGATACTATACCACCCTAAAAGACAGTTTATTGCACCGGATACAGCCACTATTATAACACCGGTATCCAGGCTTTCTATCACCGATGGATCAAATATCCGCCGGATACCCTCATATATGATAATGCCTCCGGCCGTAAAAATGAGTATACCCTCAATCGATGCCGATATAAGCTCTATTTTCCCATGACCGAAAGGATGGTCTTCGTCTTTAGGTTTTGCTGCCAACCTTATAGCGTAAAGACTGACAAAACCGGCAACAACATTCACAATACTTTCCATCGCATCGGTCAGTATACCTACCGAATTGGTCTGAAAATAAGCAGTAAATTTCCCTATCAGAATAATTATTCCGCAAAAAACGACTAACATCTGAACCCGTTGCTGTATTTTATCAGGATGATTACTATTCATTTATTCTAAGTACCGGTTTAAATTTATATCATTCAAATTTACATCGTTTTTTTACAGGATCGTAAAAAACTGAGGCTATTATCTTCTATTTTATTAAGAAACTGTTTGAATTTTAGCGAAAAATATTATTACAGGATCAGAAAAAAACTTCTTAGCAATTTTTTTATGCTCTTTTCAGCGTATTTTCCCCTTTTTACTTTTGGTTTAGCCCGCTA
>JAISES010000296.1 GCA_031263965.1 Prevotella sp.
TTGATGTCTACCGCCTTGATGTCAAAGGCTCAGGTTACTATTGGTGCAGGCAGGGAGCCGCATCTCGGAGCTGTGCTCGAACTCGAGTCTCAGACGAATCACGGATTGTTGCTGCCGTATATATCACTTAATGATGCCGGTATATGGCAATTAGCCGGACTGCCTGTCGAAGGGATGGCCGTTTATAATCCGGATTCCTCGACTGCCAATAATCTGAAAGGCAAAGGTTTTTATGTGTGGGTCGGGGATAGATGGCGCATAGCTCAACAAGAAGTCTGTGAGGGAGCGCCTTCTGTCGGAACTGTTTCAGTCAGCCGGACGGAAGCTACTGTGAATGAAATCTTCCAGGCTTGGGTAGACCCTTCCGCCAAAACGGCGCAATATATATGGACCATAACCGGTACGGCGACTGTGGTAGGCTACTCGAATACCAACATCATCAGCCTGGCCGGAACGAAAGCCGGAAATGCCGAGATAAAAGTAACAGTAGTCAATGCCTGCGGAACGGCGACTGCGCCCGTATCCCAAAGTGTAACTATCAAATAAATAAGATCCGTTATATATGAAAAAACAAATAGCGTTGACATTGTGGCTTGTTTTCGCAGGCGTATGCGGAATATACGGACAAGTTCTTATCGGCCCCGGCCGCGAAAATCTCCATAAAGCGGCTGCGTTGGAATTGAAATCCGAAACCGGCAGGGAAGGCTTGCTGATGCCCCGGGTAGCGCTTACGTCGGCTACTATCTGGGCGCCGGTAGACGGCAATGCGGTGAACGGAATGATTGTATATAATTCCAATAATACGAAACAAAACGGTTTGAACGGTAAAGGCCTTTATACATGGACAGACGGGCGATGGTACATTGTATCGTCTCCCGTGCCATGTATTGAGGCGCCCCAGGACCCTGTATTGAAAATAAACGGCTCGGATAAAAAAGATTTGTTCGTACCGCTACTGCTCTATGTCGATAATCCGGAAGCCGGAACTTCTTACGAATGGAACCTTCCGGCAGGACTCATCGGTCATTCCAATTCGAATGTGATCACCGTAATAGGAAGCGGGGAAGGCACATATACCGTCACCGTACAGGCATCTAACGAATGCGGGAAAAGCAATGTCATTTCACAGAAAATCATTATCGAGAAAGAGATCATGTTACCCGCGCCGGACCAATCCGGTCATACACAAATACAAGGTGTTACCTGTTACGATACCGCGCAGACCGACGATACGGGCGGGCCTTGCGGCAGTTTAGCAAGCAGGCGCCCTGCTTTCCCCGATAGTGACGCAAGTAAACGGACTAGGCCTTATACTTTTTCCATACAGGATAATACCGGCATGTCCAATCTGAGGATCGGGTATATTGACGATGCTGATGGTATTATAAAATCGGTTTCGGGTAGTGTGCCGGGGACATTGACTCTCAATGCATATCCCATCAGCGTAGTATTCGCCGATGATATCAACTCCATTGTAAAAGGAAAAGGGGTAAAATCGACAGCCACACTTTACGCTGTTTATACAGAAAACGGAACAGAAAAATGCATCTTATTGACAATTACTGTGCAGGATTGCGCATGTTGTCCGTTGGATTATGCCAAAATTGTTAAAAATGCAGCATACCAGGGCGCTGATGTTGTGTATTATGCTCCCAATGTTCCGATATTGGATCAGTTAAAACATTTCCAACAGATTCCCAATTCTGCTCTTTGCGTCTGGAATGAGAATCAGGGCGACTCTGTGCCTCGTTATACCAATCGCTGGCCGGATGCGCAAAAATTCTGTACCGAAACAATGGCCGTTAATTATGGCGATGGCTGGCGTTTACCGAATATTGCAGAAATGTATTACAATCTGCATAGAATATTTTATGACGACGGCGGAAACAGAACTAGCTCTAGACAAAGAGCTTCGCGATTCATGAGTAGTACCGCCCAAAGATTTAATAGAGATAATTTGATGTATACACGTATTAGATGGGCCAGTCCTTCGGTTGTAGAGATGGATGGATCAACTCTTTACAGATACAGCGAGATTGGAGGTTATCTGAATTACAGATGTGTAAAAACAATCGATTACTAAAATAATCTATAAGATGAAGTTCCCGGTTAAATTATTATTATTTACGTTATGTTATCCGTGGAATATATCCGCCCAGCAAATAGAATTTTCTTTTCCGGTTCTCCCGGAAAAGAAAATTCATATATACTATTCCGGGGGCAACCGCCGGGATTCACTTCTGGCCACATCGGATAAACAGGGAACGGGCAAGGTGCGGCTGCCGGAAGGTTATATGGGATTTGTCAGGATTTATATACCCGGTTCGGGATCCGTCGAATGTATAGCAGGAGAACCTTTATTGAGAATAGAGGGTAGCGGGGCCTTTATCGGCAAAGAATATGTCAGTTTCCCCGGCTCGCGCGAAAACAGTTTCCTGTACAGCATGTTCAAGGAAAAAGAACTGAATCTCAATCGCGATGCATGGATACAGTTCGGTATGGAGCTTTACGACCCCCAAAGCACGGTTTACAAATTGCTGGAAAAGGAAAACAAGGCGAATAAAAAGCAAATGTTATCCCTTGACGGCCGGATAAAAGAATCGGGCTTGTACGCCTCCGGCTTGTTGGATATTATGGATTATATAAACGGCATGGCCACAGCTATAGAAGTGAGGGATACTTTGTCGTCAGGGCAGATGAAAGCGTATTTCCACAGGCAGATGGACTGGAAAACCCTCTATACTTCGGGCAGGCTATGGCAACTTGTAAATATATATTATGCCCGTTTATTCGAAAAGGAGACCCTTTATGCAGAAGATATCATGCCCCTGTTCGGACAATTGCAGGAACCCATGCGTTCGGCTTTTCTGGAAACAGCTTATGAAACATGTGAAAAGTTGGGGTGGGATACGGCAAAAGACCTCATCGTGTCGTACATATACGAGCATAAAATCGCATTGGATGCACAGAACAGTAACCTGAAACGGATTCTTTCTTTCGAAAAAACAGGACGTGGAAAACCTGCACCTCCTATCAAAGGTCTGGCTGACGGCAATTCAGGAGGTATTACCCTTGTTTTGTTCTACGAATCGGGGTGCGACCATTGCGTGGTACAGCTGGAAGAACTCAAAAAGCATTATGCCCTGCTACATAATTCGGGTGTCAGAGTGGTGTCTGTTTCCGCCGACATAGATGAAAGGGTTTATAAATACCATTCCCATTCCTTTCCCTGGAATGATAAAATATGTGACTATAAGGGATTTTCAGGTGAAAACTTCATAAATTACGCTATTTTCGGCACTCCTACAATCCTTGTCATCGGTAACGGCATTATAACAGGGCGCTATTCCAACCTGTCGGAAACGGGATTGTACCAGGATCAATAAATGCAGGGGGATAACCGGACATATTACGGGACTTTTCTTCTTTTGTTTTTCATTAAAAGAACGGATTAAAAGTGCATTTGTTGCACTGAGAAGACACTGAGAACCACTGAGTTTTTATTAATTTCTCAGAGAATCTCCGTAACTTCTCCGTAATTCTCAGTATAATCCTTTTTATTATTTATCTATTCTTGTCTATTAAATAACTGATGTTACGCAAGACCGGAA
>JAISES010000315.1 GCA_031263965.1 Prevotella sp.
AATTGCATTCCGGCAACAATGGGGAACCCGGAAACTCGAAGATGACTGGCGTAGAAGAAATAAAGTTTTTTCCGGAATGGAAGATATCCTCACGGCTGAAACCGGGAGTGGAACAAATGAGCCGGACAGCCTGCCGGCCGGACAGCCGGAAAACAAAACCCCTGTATCAAAAGACATCTATTCGGCCGATTATTATTTGCAACAACTTCCTCTGACACCGGAAGCCATAAGGGAATCGGACGAACTAATAGAAAATGCCCTGTTTAATATGGGTAAAATATATAAGGATAAACTTGCCGATGTGGGGCTGGCTATAGATGCATTTAATACAGACATCGAGCGTTTTCCGTCTACTCCCAATTTGGAAGAAATATATTACCAGTTGTTGCTCATATACATGCAAACCGGCAATGGGAGCATGATGGCCCAATACCGCTCAAAATTATTGGCCGGATTCCCTGACGGAAGATATGCGACACCTTTGTCGCAACCGGACTATGTATGGAATTTCAGGCATATGGCAAGTTTGCAGGATTCTCTGTACAATGAAGCATATGAGGCATATCGCAAAGCTGATACTGAAACTGTAAGGAGAAATTACCAGGCTATGAAAACCAAATATCCATTTACCGACCTGATGTCTAACTTCACGCTGCTGAATGCTCTCACATACGCCCAGACCCGCGATGCCGGAGGACTTATGGCTAATCTGGCCTCTTTGACGGAAAATTATCCGAAGGCCGATGTTACACCTTTGGCAAGTGAAATATTAAACAGAGTGAAGGAAGGTAAGCTTATACTGTCTGATGGTTCTCCAATAACAGGCTTTAACTGGGATAAAGCCTACGCAAGTAGCGACACTACGGAAACAGGCGCGATAAAAGCCCTGCAATATTCCGATACATTGGACGTGCCGTATATTCTTCTGTTCATGTTCAAGCCAAAAACCATCGACCGCAACGACCTCCTTTATCAGGTTGCCGATTATAATTTTTCGAACTACGTGATACAAACCTTTGACCTGAGTTTCGATACAGATCCTCCATATGATGTATTACAGGTAAAAGGCTTTGAATCTTTTGCAGCTATAAGGTCTTATCTGACTAAAGCTTTCAATGAAAACAAGCTGGTCCGAAACATCGATCCGTCTGTTTTTATCGTCCCTGTTTCGGCCGGGAACTATACAACAGTCATGCCAAGGCTTGGTTTGGAGCAGTATATAAAATTCTTTAACGAGCATTATAACAACCTGTTGCCTCAGTTGGTTTCTTATTGGAAAGAGGGTAAATACAATATTGAAACGTTACCGGAGTCCCCTGAAAAAGAAAAAGTAGAACCGGCAGAACCTGAAAAAGAAAAACAGCCGGAACTCCCTGCTCAAACAAATATTAAACCGGTAAGGCCTATAGATCGGCAACCTGAAGATGGAAAAACAAAACAACCTGTAAATGAAAAAGAAGTAACAGCTGATGACATTCTGTCAAAAGACCAGTTGGAAAAGGCCGGGAAAGTAATCGGAGGAATAGAAAACATTATAAATAATCCTGTTGACGGAATCAAAAACCTATTCGGTAAGAATAAAGAAAATCTCACAAAAGAGGAAAAAGCGGCTTTGAAAGAGGAAGAAAAACTGCGTAAACAAAGAGAAAAAGAATTAAAGGCTATTGAAAAGAACCGTACGGATTCTATAAATAAAGCCGAAAAGGTAAAAAACGACTCTATTGAAAAAGCGGAGAAAGCAGTGCAAGATTCAATAAAAACAGCACAAAATGTAAAAGAACAACAACGTAAACTGGAAGAACAGAAGAAAAAGGACGAAGCCAAAGCCATTCTTAAGGCTAGAGAAGATGCCCGCAAACAAAAAGAGGCCGAAAGAAGAGAAAAAGAACGTTTACAAAAGGAACGTTTACGTCAAAAAGAAAAAGAACGAAAAGACAAGGAAAAAGCGAGGGAACAGGAACGGAAAGTAAAAGAGAAACAGGCTGAGGAAAAACGGAAACAAAGAGAAAAAGAACGAAATTCTTTACAATAAAGGGCTATTATTACCATATATTAAAAAAAGCTACCGTCAGATAGTAGAAATAACAAAAAAAAATTATTAATTTGCCGTGTAAAGTGAAAAGCATCGGATTAGCCCCTATACAAAAAAATAATTATATGAACGAGAACCTAAATCCAGAATTGCCTGTGAATAATCTATCTGAAGAAGCAAACGGAGAATCGACAAAAGAAGAGAACGTAGATATCGAATCTGCAAATGTCGAAGAGAGTGCTGTAACAATAGAAGTAGCTGACGTTGAAGCGGTAAACGAAGTGCCTTCGGATGTTGAAGAAAACAATGCAATAATCGAAGAAGCTGAAATTGAAACATCAGCCGAAAACCTTGCAGATGTTGAAGATACAGGAGTGAATACGGAAGAGAGTGAATCTGCAGAACCGGAAACCATTCCGGAACCTTCGTCGAAGAATACATCCTCTTTGACCAAGGATGAGATTATAGAAAAATTAAAAAACCTGTCATCTCAACAGGGTGTTCCTTCACGCTCGGAAGTGGAATCTCTTAAACAAGCATTTTATAAATTACGTTCTGCCGATATAGATGCTCAAAAAGCCGGATTTATTGAAGCCGGAAATGAAGCGGAAGCTTTTACTCCAACTCCCGATCCCAGCGAAGATGTATTGAAAACATTCCTCAGCGACATTAAGGAAAAGCGGGCAAACTTGGTTGCCGAAGAAGAAAGGCAAAAAGAAGACAATTATAATAAAAAGTTACAGATAATAGATTCGATAAAGAACCTGACCGAAAGTTCCGATGACTTCAATAAGCTGTACAAAGAATTTAAAGACTTACAAC
>JAISES010000302.1 GCA_031263965.1 Prevotella sp.
TTTAAATTGTTAGTAATTACTGTTATTATCATACTAAAAACTCTAATTTTGTTATTGTTTCATATATTGTTCATAACTAATTTATTTTTAAAGCCTCGCCCGTTTTCGCCCGTTCTGTCTTTCTCTCAAAGCATAAAGAAAAAACAGTTCACCCGGGCGTCCTTACGGAGGCAAGAGTTCCTTTGGAGTTTCATTTTCCAAAAGATTACCTTGCCTGGGTTGTGTTTTATTAGTTGGTTCGACATTCGTCCGGCTTTCTGACACCGGAACGTTTATTCCTTCTTCCCTGTTATCGAAAAGATTCATAAAACCGGATGCTTCGCTCCAGTTAAGATGACGGTAATAACTGTTCAAATCTTCCCGGGATGGGTGTGGAATATAGCAACTTAACCCGCAGAATGTATTAATGTCATACATCCCGATAAATTCAGACGTATGTGCTTTGTAGAGTACTGCTCTGTTAAGTTGTTCCGTCAGGGCGGTTTTATCCGTTTCGGGAAATGCTTTGTTGACAAAATCCATGAAATCGAATGTGTACTGTTCGGCATATACATCCAAACGCTGTACCGACCGACGGTCGAAGGTTGTCATATCAAACGGTTGCCCTGCGATAGCCTGTGACGTTACTGTCGCCAGTGCTTCCAACTCGCGGGTGTTCACTGCGGAGATTGTGGCCGAACGGTATAATTCATTCTCCTGCTCATTATAATACGTGAAATAACTTTCCGCAACTTTCCTGAAATCCGGTTGTTGCTTGATAAGTTCGGGAATAATCAAATCGTAGGGAAAACCCTCATAAATAGTTTCACCGGACGACGCTATGATATAATCCGCCTTGTCTTTCAATTCGTAAGCGACCTCTATCGACCCCATCAGACAGGCGTCAAAGAGGATAAAACCGAACCGTAAAGGTAATGCTTCGGCCAGTTCGGGAATATCCATTTGCCGGTTACCATCTTTCGCAAAGGATTTCAGTTGCGTACCGGCCGGCAACCAGGATGTGCCATGCGACCAGAGAATCAAGCCGTAATCATCCGATGGATACATTTCAATTATTTCCCTGAGCAAGCTGTTCATGTTCGCAGGATCTGCCGAATCAAATTCGGGATAAGTTTTTATTGTCTCACTGCCGCCTTCGGTTACTCTTAACAGATACGGTTCTTCGCCGGCCACATCCATCAGGACAATCAGGTTGACTCCGGTTTCCTTATAACTTCGCTTCATTTCCGCCAGATCAACAGATGCATCGCCCGACAAATCATTATCTGCCGCCATATAGACAATAACAGTACGCTCCACTCCGACAACCTCAGGAGTTTCGTCTTTACTGCATGAGACAAACAACAGTATGATAATTATTAAAACGTCTTTTCTCACTTTGTTTTTACTTGAAAACCCGGGAAGAGGGGATATCATTCCTCCCCCCGGAGTTGAATTTTGTCCAATACAAATTACATAATTTGAAATACCGATTTCAGAACAATTTGCGGGTCTTGGAATTCAATAGAATTAATTACCGCTGTATTTGGATCATCGAATTCATTCATAGAAGAATCTAAACTGTCACTGCTGCAACTCTGCATAAAAATCCCTGCGGGAATTACGCTTGTCAATGCTATCATCAAACCGAAAACTCTAACTTTGTTATTGTTTAATATAATATTCATAACTAATTTATTTTTAAAAGTTTTGCAAACCTTTTTATCCTCTTGCTGTATTTGCTTCGACTGTTTCCATCCGTCCCTGTCTTTCCCTCAAAGCATAAAGAAAAAAACATTTCACCCGGACACCCTCACGGAGGCAAGAGTTCCTTTGGCATTTCATTTTATTGCATTTTTATTATTCTCATCCATAATTTCTATAAAATATGCTTTCATCCACTCATCCCATCTTTGCCAATCCGGGTTCCAGTTACCATCATTGTACCAAATACGCCTGTTCATCTTTTGCATATATTTTTCTTCCTTTTTCTTGCCCTTATCCGTAAAATACCAAACAAAATCCAGTGTTGGTCTGTTCTGCCTGGTAATGAACATTCTGGTACAGTGAATGAAGTTCCCGTCACCCGTATCCAATCCGGTCACTGGAATATCGTACATGAAAATCGAATCGGCATTGAATCTCTTCTGCGCTTCTTCGTGCGGCAGGATACGTAAACAATCATCCAAAACGAAATCATCCGTATTCAATACACTGTTTAATTCGCGATACATTCTATTGCATTTGGAACAGGTACATTCGGGATATCCCGGCAACAAATTGTACAACAGTTTACACTGCCTGTCTCCGGATTCGAAAACCCAGCATAGAGTCCGCCATGGAGAGGTATTGTTCGGTTTCCAGGACTGTATTGTATTGAGGTTACTAAAACCTTTCGGCATTTCATATTTTATATGAAAAATCGTTTCAATCGAATCCAATCCTTTCGAAACCAAATCTTGAGCAAAAAGAAATATATTCATTGTTTTCTGGTCAAAAATGATTATACCGTCATCTGTATAATATAATTTGTCAATTTGAGCAATCAACGATTCTTCGTTCGTTTCAAGCGGGATTAATTTTGTTGACGCAAAATGATCCCCGTAGTCCAATATGCCGACTTGATCCGTACTGACATTTACGATATCACAGACATATTTTCCTGTTTCTTTTTCATTACAGGAATTAAATGATATCGCTATGATTGCAATAAGATAGATTTGATATTTCATCATGATGTTTTATTTTTTTAGCGGGTCGAACAGATTTATTGTCTTGTTGTATGGGTTGATAT
>JAISES010000026.1 GCA_031263965.1 Prevotella sp.
TCCCCTGTTCTTTTCAGAATACATCCAGAGTATTTTATCTTCGTAATTTTTGCCGTCTTTAGCCGCTTTTACTTCGATAATATTCTCTCCTTCTTTTAGTTTAACGCTATTAAAGATATAATGCACAGATGTTGTTCCTTCCGAAAAATCTTTTATTTCAGCGCCGTTTACAAATAACTGAGGTGTTCCGACATTAGAGTATACAGTTACTGAGGTGTATTCATTTTCCCTGTCTACAGCCCTGCGTTGGGTCAGGTATAGTACGGGTTCTTTACTCCAGTTGGCCTTGTACCAGTAGAACGGGTCTTTTTTTGTCTTACGGTCGAATGTAACCAGTCCTTTCATATTGCGGGAATGTACTCCTCCTTGCGATGATATGGGAGTGGCAAAGTCGAATGTATTCCATATATACGATGCCGTCAGGAATGGGTGTTTAGCAATTACTCCCCATTGTATTTCATGGAATTTTGTTCCCCATGTTTCGTAATACATCCTGTCGTACCCGCAGCAATCGCCTATTTCCCCTACATTTTCGTTCTGTTGGCCGATGTTGGCTTCGCCGCCATATTCGGAAAACATGACATTATAGTCAGGGAATTCTTTTTCGGCATTCTTTACCCAACTGTCTATGTCGCTTATCTTGCCGCTGTACCAGCCAAAATAGTGGTTTATACCTTGAATATCGGCATTAAGGTTTGCTGCGGCATCTATTTTATTGTATCCGCTTACCGAGACAGTGTATCTGTACGGATCTTCTGTTTTGGCCAGGTCATGAAGGGTGGTTGTCAGAGGGATAGTTTGTTCAAACGGAGTATATACTTCGTTATGCAATCCCCATACGTATATAGACGGATGGTTGTAATTCTGACGGATAAGTTCAGTCAATTGTTGCTTTGCATTTTCCGTTTCCAGAGTGCTTACTCTATTCACAAACGGAATTTCCGCCCAGACAATAAACCCGATGCTGTCGCATTTAGCATATATTTGTTCTGCTTGTTGATAGTGTGCAAAGCGGATGGTTGTAGCTCCCATTTCTTTTATTATTTCGAGATCGGCATTGTGATCTTCTTTTGTCAGAGCGCTCCCTTTTTCCCACCGGTCCTGATGGCGACATGTGCCGTACATAGGCACTTTTTTGCCATTCAGGTACATTCCGTCCCCTGTTTTCAGTTCAAAATGTCTTAACCCTAATGGTTGCACAACTTCATCCATAACTCTTTCTTCTGACACGATCCGGGTTACTACTTTATATAAATACGGGTCTTCCAGCCCTTGCCATAAGTGAGGGTTGGTTATTCTGAAATCGTGGGTGAAGAACTGCCTTCCCTGAGGATTTATTTTTACCGGAGTTTCTTTTTTTGATTTGATGGTTTTCCCGTCCATCTCATATACTGTGGTAATGAGACTGGCATTTTGAACTAAGCCGGTCTTATTCTCAACTTTAATTTTGACGTTTACGTCCGCAGATTTCTTTGTTACATTATCCTGTGAAATATAGATTCCCGGCGAAGCATAATCCGTAACGGCGATATTCAGGTTTTCTGTGATTATCAGCGAAATATCACGATAAATACCTCCGTATACCCCAAATAAAACATTATTGACCGGAATAACATCCGGGCGTTCGCTGTTATCAGCTTTTACTATTATTTCGTTTTCTTCTCCAAATTTGAGGAGTTTGCCTATTTCGACAGCGAATGCAGAGTATGCGCCAAGATGTCTTCCTGCAAATTGATTATTGACATACACTTCGGCAACAGACCCAACGCCTTCGAAGCGGAGAAAGATCCGTTTATCTTTTAAAGATATGCCGGGGGTATATGTTTTTTTGTATATAGCTTCTCCTGTGTAGAAACGATCCTGGGGATTGCGGAAACCTGAAATGTTAGCCATAGCCGTTTGCATATCTTTTGCATTCCATGTATGTGGAATTTTTACTTCTGCCCATCGTCCTCTTGTATGATTTGTCGACAGGACTGCCGAACTGCTGTTGAAAGGTCCTTTCTTAAAAGACCACCCGTCATTGAACGATGTTATTTCCCTCCCTGAAACAGAAGTCAATATAAAACTGAATAACAGGGATAAAAGAATTCCTCTCATTTTATGATTTTTAGGTTGATTACTTAATAATGCAAACTTATCTGTTTGTTTTTATAATTATTTACTCAATTTGTTTTTTGTTTTGTGTTAATTGCTTTTTTGTGTTAATCATATGACAAGAGCGGCTCCTAAAGGCCGCTCTTGTTTATAGTTTATAGTAAATCGATACATCGTTCGAGCTGGATCCCCCGCGACCCTTTGAGTAAGATGTAGGAGTCATCTATCGGATGTTTTTGTAAGTAATCCCGCAAACCGGTTAAGTCTTCAAAGCGGAGATAATCTGTTTTTACTTTGCTGAAATTTTCTCCGACAAATAGTACATTGCCAAAATTATGGCGGGCTATATAGTCTGCTATTTTTTGATGTTCTATATCCGAGTCAACTCCCAGTTCCTTCATGTCTCCCAATATAAGAACCTTGTGCCGGACATTCATGTGATCAAAGTTTTCCAATGCGGCGTGCATGCTGGTAGGGTTGGCGTTGTATGCATCGATGATCAGCATATTTTTATCCGTTTCTTTCAATTGGGAACGGTTGTTCACCGGTTCATAACCGGCTATTGCTTTACAAATCCGATCGGAGTTTACTCCCAGATATTTTCCTGCCGTAATAGCTGCCAATAGATTAGGAAGATTGTATTCGCCTATCAATTTTGTTTTCACCTTCTTCCGGGTATTTAAAAATTTCCATTCAAATTCAAGATATGGACTGATAGATACTACTTTACCCGAAACAAACAGGTCATCCTCAAAGCCATAATATACGGAAGTAATACCTTCGGCCATTTCTCGGAGGAGTGTGTTGGTATGGTCGATGAATATCTTCCCGTCTGTTGTACTGCGGATATATTCGTATAGTTCACCTTTGGCCTTTATTACATTTTCGAATGAGCCAAAGCCTTCGAGATGGGCATGCCCCAGATTAGTTATAATGCCATAGTTGGGTTCGGCTATCTCTGATAAGAATTTAATTTCTCCAATATGGCTGGCCCCCATTTCTACTACTGCTATTTCATGTTCTTTTTTTATACGCAACAGGGTCAGCGGAACTCCAATATGATTATTCAGATTGCCTTGGGTCGAAACTACGTTATATTCCTGGGCAAGGACAGAGGTTATTAGCTCTTTGGTTGTAGTCTTGCCATTTGTCCCTGTAATTGCGATAATAGGGGTTTTTATTTGCTTGCGATGGTAGTTCGCCAACTTTTGCAGTGTCACGAGACTATTTTCTACAAGTATTATATTAGGGTGTGTGGCGTATCTGGCTTCATCCACCACTGCATAGCTACACCCTGAATCTATTGCCTTTCCGGCATATTCATTGCCATTGAAATTTTCTCCCTTGAGAGCGAAAAAGATTGAATTCGGAGGGCTGTTGCGAGTGTCTGTAGAAACTTCCGGATATTGTTTATATATATTATATAGTTCGGATATCTCCATAACTTTTATTTTTATCAATAAAACACCTTTGCAATCATTATGTTTTTGAGAGCCGGTAATAATATTCAAGGCACTGCGAATATAGCGGAAATAATTTATATTGCGTGCCTGCCTTAACGTTTTTTACTTCAGAGCCTGTTTAAATTTATATTATTCAAATTTTCAGAAACAGTTTCTAAAAAATATACCATGTTTGCGGTATTAAAATACCCTGTTTTGGCGATTGTGTTATGCGCAAAAAACGCATACCTTTGTTCCAATCAATAATCATAAATAATAGACATTATGTTAGTTTAAATTTATAATTGAACGGTTTATGGATAATTCTGAAATTATGCAGTGCGGCGCAAGTTTGAAAGACATGGTTAACAAAGAGATTTTTTCTCAACCGG
>JAISES010000319.1 GCA_031263965.1 Prevotella sp.
GGGACTTCTACCGGAAAGGGAACCCGTACCGTGTCGTTAATGCAAAGGGTATCCCGGTTCAATTTATCCACGTAGAGGTACCTGTATTTCTCAATCCATACCGTATCGCCTTTTTCCTTTATAAAAACAGAATCAAGAAGATAAACGGAATCGCGCAGATAATTATTGCGGTACTCCGTTTTAACGGATTTTACCGGGACATAAACGGTTTTATTGCAGGCTGCAAAAGCGGCAATGAGCAATATAAAAATTAAAATCTTTTTCATCTTCGTAAAAATAAAACAAGCCCGAACTTGGAAACCGCCCGGACATGAAAAAGGCGGTGAAATCGTTTGTTGGATTTACCGCCTTTGTTTATTATTGCTAAATTTATGGTTTTTGTTTGAATAAATATCTCACCACAGCCATAAATATCCCTATAACATTAGCCGAAGTCGTTGTAAGAAGAACTATTAATACACTGTCGGATAAATAAAAGCATAACCGTTCTATTCCTGATGCAATAACTATCCCCAAAGTAATAGCTAAAAAACCTAAAATTAGCCAATATACTTTATATGCATAATTTTTTCTTTCTTCCCTATCCTGTGTGCTGCTTTTAAGAAATTCCTTGCTTATACCAAGTTCGATAAGTTTTTTCTCTCTGTCTATATCTTCATTAGATAATCTAACCGGTTCTTTTTTATTAGTTGGATTTGATATAAAATCAAGAATGTCTTCCGCTCTCATATTCAACCAACTTTTTATAATATGCTTTTGTGTACAGGTCTGGTATTTTATTGTTTTTCCCTTCCTCATAACAAAGCGACCAGGGTGTCCCTTCCTTATGCAAAAGTTTTATAAGTTCAAAATCATCCATTCCTGAATACCTCTTCCATACGGCCTGTGCAATCTGCTGTATTTCTGAGTCTTCCAATTCTGGAGTTATAAAGTCAAATTTTCCATCCCCTACTTCAACTGTAAATGATTTTTCGGTTATTGGATTGTTTCTATTGTGTTTAAATGAGTGATAAACAGATGGGATTACAGGCCCATTTTTCCACGCTTCTACAACATCAAACTGTGAATCAAGTGCAGGATAATCAAGTAATGCAAGAGAAAAACCATGAGTGACATAAACTCTTTTCATCAATCCAAATTGTTTAATCTCAATTTTTTCTTTTACTGCCAAATCAACAAAATAATTAGCTACTGCTATTGCATTTGTATTCATATTCAATTACTTAAATTCATTTGTCTTGTTTTTGACACCCTCAAAAGTAATAATACTTAGTTTAATCCAGCGATTTTTTATGTTAATAATATGTTACTATGTTATAAAACATAATATTTTTCTGGTAAATCCAACATGTCAAAGAACACCTATCATTTTGCCGACGCCAGCAAAATGATATACTTTTTCATTCAACCTCAATGGTTATGTCCTTTGCGTTTTTCAGCAATTCAACTAATTTCAATTCGTATCCGGTAGAGTTTATCACCTTACCGACTACCTTATTTTCACCAACAATAATGCACCCGGAACTGTCATTTTCCGTATTGCCCCGGTGAATGAGTATCCCCTCAAATCCGGGCACATCCAGCAAGCGGGGTAAAAGCCGTTTCTTGGAAGGCGATACATTGACAGTCATTTTGTACTCACCCGTCGGTATAGCCGTCCTGTCCTGTACTTTGATGCGCTTGATCTCCGTGAGAGGCATCACCTGACGCAGTCCACGGTCCGTGTCTTCGATTGTATCGCAGAAGTACAGACCGTCAATGTATAACTTTCCAATAGTGTAACCCGGCTTGCGGGCGATGCGTTTAAGATTCAGTTTCATCTTCTTTTTCCTTTAAGAAATTCTCGAATTTTGAGAGAAATGCCTCCACATCCGAGCGGTTGCGGATAACCGATACCGCCATGCTGCCCAGCGTGTCCAGCTTCACCTTGTCCTCCGCCTTTTCGTAGATGCTCTTCAGTTCGATAAGGCAGAGCGCCAAGGCTCCGATAGCGGTGAAATAGGGCAAAACGGGAATGTGAAAGAATGAATGTACCTGCGAGATGACTAATATCACGTCAATGAGTGAAACGACAAAGAGCATGTTGTAATAGCGGGTTATCTTGTCGACTGTCTTTTTGTAGCCGTAGCTGGTTCTTGCATCGCCCCGCTTCCTTGCCTTCCTTACGCCGCTAACCAAATCGGCGATGATGGCAAAGAGTACGAGTACATAAAGAAAGGCACATACATACAATGCGCTGTAAATCTGTGTTAAGCTTATATTTTCCATTTGTTTTTATAAAATTGATTACCGTTAATTTATCTGATAAGTGATTAATGAGTATCCGGCCTCCTCCGTCGCAGCACCGAAGCTTTTCAGCTGTGGACTGCGTGCCGTTGAGACAGCACCGAAGCTTTTCAGCTGTGGACTCCGTGCCGTTGAGACAACACCGAGTGATTGTATTATAAGCAGCTCATCCATCTTACCCCTGTTTATTGGCGGTTAATACCGGCAGGATATACCGGAATGCCGGTTTCTTTGCTTCGATGTTTTCCAGGGCGGTAACATCTCCGAATTCCACTGCCCCAGTGGTAATAGCCCAGCCCGCAACCTCTGTCAGGTTTTTGTTCGTTTCTATTCCCAGATCTGCCAAATCTGAAAACAGTACCGGTTGCCCGGCTTTGTCACCCGTCTTGAAATAAGCGATTTCCAGGTTCTTATTGAAGGGAATCAGCAAGCGGGGATAAGCCGACGGCTGTGCAGGCGTGTCGTATACAACCGCTTCAAAGGCATCAACGGGTACCGCGCCGTCCGTTTCGTTTTGCCAGGCCCCGAAATAGATACCCCGGTCGGCAGCGGAAACAAAATCGGCGGCTATCTTGCTTAACCTGTCTCCACCCGGAAAGGCAAGTACCTGCATTGCCGTTACCCGGTTGCGGATTTGCGCGGAATAGATATTGGCGAATATCCCGTTGTTTTCCTGCAACAGGTCAGGTGTTTCGTCAATCACATTGCCGTCGACGTCCAGGCTTTGCATGTTCTCCCAGTCCCATTCGATTTTGAAGGCCGGACGCAGGGCGCCGACGTAGTCCCCGTAACTGGAAATGAAGAGGGCGGGATTGCCGTTCTCCATGTTCAGGTTTAAGTCCGAGGGGTTGCCGGAGGCATCGTATGCGTTGAATACCCGTACATGGCCGGGGGAATCGTCGTAAACGACTGTTCCTTCGCCAAAGAGGTTGTCCGCACAGGCATTCAGGTAGTTTTTTTGATTGGCCACCGTCAGGGATGCTTCGGCGTAGGCTTTCAGGCTGTCTATTACATCCTGCGTTTCATTGCCCGGAGCAGTCCAGGCAATGGGGATAACAGCCCCGTTCCACTTGAACACCGTCCGGTCTTTCAGGAAGAGGGAATATTTGAAAACGGGCGTTACCGTCCAGTTATTGCTGTAATTATACAGGTCGAAATCGCCGAAGACGATTGAATCGTAAACAATGGAATCAATATAGCATCCATTGGTGAAGCCCCTGACTGTAAGGTTTTTCCAAAAATTGATACTCGAACCAAGAAAAATGCAGCCATCCAGAACTAAAATACTGTTTTTACATGAATAGCTTACAGGGATGGTCTCCAATTCCGTAAACGTTTTAAGTGTCGTGCGGACATTTTCAATGTCTACGTAGGTAGTTTGTATGGCATCTACATCAATATTCCGTATTAAAAACTGCTTCGGTTCGCCCCGATATGACCCGCCCTTAACTATCTTTCCCTTTATTTTTGCGTCCAGATCCCCGATGATAGAATTAGTAGAGCCTCCGGTTATATTAATATTCTGTTCGACCGTGCCGCGCAATACGTATTTTTTGTTGCTTTCAATAGTGAACGTCGCCTTTGGCGCGTCCATTGTTCCCGGATTGTCATCTTTTCCAAGGCCCCAGCCCAGGATGTAATAATCACCGCCTTTTACTGTAAAACTGTTCATTTTATTTTGTTTTCTGTTTGAATATTATGATTACGTTTCCCTGTTCTTCTCCCGCCTCAATATCGAAGTCCGTTATGGTGAGTTCGTCACCGGCGGGGATTTCCACATTGAGAACGGTTTCCTCGTTGTAAGTGTTCCCGCCGGTCTCTATGGAAAGCCCTCCGGCGGTGTTGCTCATCAGCCGTACTTCCTTTACGGTTAAATCATTCATCCAGCTAAATACGGACGGGATGACTTTTCCGTTAATACCCTCCTTTACGATAGAGAGCGCTA
>JAISES010000031.1 GCA_031263965.1 Prevotella sp.
TACATTAATACAGGCATAGAAGTTGCAGATGCCGGATTTACGAAAAGATATATTTCGCCCGTTGTTCCTTCGGGCGGGGACGGCAGTAAAGAAAATCCCTATAAAAGCGTAGTAGCCCCCGGCGGTACACCGACATACCGCGCCGATATTCTTGCAGCAGGCGTATACCGCAATACTTTTGCTTTCCCTGTTCTTACCAATGGCGATTATTGGTGCATCGGCCAAGGTATGACGAGTACGGTTCTTGATGTCACGATACAGAAAAATTCAAACGGTTCACATCAGTTACGCTTCAAAGACCTCACAGTTGTTAAGATGGCTTTTAATGACTATCATAACTTTGATGCTTATTGGTTTTATAATTGTACCCTTAAAAATCCGCTGATAGCCATCTCAACCGTATTCCCGCACAACGCCAACAAGTGCATCGTCTGTTTCCCGAACAATACGGCGCAATATACCGACCGGGGACAAAACTCCTACCTCTATACCGATATCGTGAATGCTATCAATGATCACGCCCTATATGATAACTGTAGGGTAACTCTAGATAGTCAAGCCCGTCTGACAGCCTACAAAGATAATTGGGCGGCGTTCAACGATTGTAACTTTAAGATAGGTACTGAAAAGGATTGGATATCTTTAGCCGGCAGCACTGAAGAGGAGCTCCGGGCAAATTTTGTAACAAGGTGTCAAGCTCAAGGGTTCACATTACCTGCCGGAACCGATGCATGGGATACGAATCTGCCTATGTACCGGTGGGTATTTGCAACTAACTCAGCAAAAAATGGCGTGCCGTTGAATAACAGCATCATCCATAATTTTGAAAAACGTAAGTCCCAGACATTGGGTTATGAAACCAAGCGCACAGGCATTGTTGTTTCGGCCAATCCCGCAGCTATCAACAGCTTCAATCCCGGGACACCCGGCACTGTGCTCGAACTGGCGGATAATGCAATGTCGTTCCCAGCCGACCAAGATATTACCGACCGTGTTGTGGCTTCGAAACAAAGTAACATCATGTGGCTGGGCGGCAAGATGAAACTGACCGCGCTGGATATTGTCCACAATATGCCCACAGAATTTGGCGTGATGACCGATAACACCTCTACGATCGACTTTACCCCCGTAGCTTCAGGCAGCATCCAGCCCGATGAATTATACATCGTAAGAAGCACCGATAAGCAATATGCGGCCATCACCTACAACGGCGCAGCCTATAATACGGCATTAGCCAATAATGTGCAGGTATTCAAAGGCGTTACAGGACAGGCGGGATATGCCGTTACAAGCGGAAACCCTGTTATCTACCGGATAACCGACTTCGTGCAGCAGCAAACGATCGATATGCGTATCGTCAACAGGCTTCCTGCGGATATTATCCGTTCGGGAAACCTGGATGAATATTACTGGTACTTCGTAGAGCACGATACCGATCAGTACAATACAACCGATTACGTAACGTTCAGAGGCGTAAATTATCCGGCCCGTTCGTCGTTCCTGTGCGATCCGGGTGATGACCCTGCATTCACCGTATCGGGGAATATCCATCTGCGCCGTTGCTGGGATAAGGATTTTAATTTCGATACCGAAGCGATCGATAAAGAGTTCTGGCGGTACGAGCAAAAACCCAAGTGGAACAAGATCGTTATTGGTGATACACCGCGTTGTTTTATGACCTCAAACTCTGACCGTGAAAACGAGATGAAGTCGAAGGATAATGAATACCTGACTACCGGACATCCTGATTTCTATAAGATGGAAAACGGCGATGGAGCGTTGAAAATCCCTTCTTTCCCTATTCAGGGTTCATACATTCAGTTTAGTATTGAAGTAACAACTGTTAATCCGATGTAGCACCCATACCCTACCCTCTCAAAAAGGCAGGCTGTTAATTTCTGATTTTAAACACAGAGTAAAAAGAGTAAGGGGAGTTCTTTATTTCATTATTTTTCAGGATAATATGAAATACTATTTTCAGATAAAAATAAAAACTATTCTTTAATAAAAACTCTTTTAAACTCCTCTTACTCTGTGTTTTATTATAATCGAACCATATAGCACTTAATAATCCTGCGTCATTGCGAGGGTTTACCCGAAGCAATCCGGTTGTATTTTTCGGGCAGTCCCAAAGGACTGCCCCTACAGCTAACCGGCCAATTTCCGGATTGCTTCGCCTTTCAGGCTCGCAATGACGCAGATGTAAATTAAAAATCGGCGTTAGCCAAATCTTGAAATAGAATTTATATAACTTAAAAAAACAAATATCCTCTATACAGCCCCTCTTTCGGAGGGGTTGGGGAGGTGGAAATATTATGGCAGATTTTGATAATGGATTACCCCCACAGGGAACAGACGTATCAGCAAACGGGATAAATTCAGTGCTGATTTGCAAATCGGAAGTCAGTGCAGACGATGCGTTCAACGTGTCTTCCGTTGTTATGGAAAAGAAAGATGTGACGGACTCGCCTCTCAGCCGGATTGCAGGCGTTTTGCTTGAACAGGAAGAGGCCGGATATCGTAATCGAAATATGTTTTTGTAATCACAATGAACGGCTATATTATAATGACATACACAGATCAATTTTTGGTTGGGCTCCTCGATTTTTTTATCTGGTCAAAATGGTTGCTGGCAGCCGCTTTTATCCTCACCCTTGCCGACCTGCGGTTTGGCATTGCCGCATCCCGCTACAGGAACGAGCCCGTGAAAAAATCGCGGGCCATCCGCCGCACGTGCGACAAAATCAGCAGCTATGTTCTTTGGGTGGTACTTGCTTATACCTTCGGCCAAGCCTTTGCCCGGCCCTTTGGCATCGAGTTGCTTCCTCTGCTGATGCTCCTTGTCATTTACGGGGTCGAGCTGGAAAGTATTTATGTCAATTACTTTGCGGCAAGGGGGAAAAGCGTGAAAGTGAATATATTTAAGTTTTTCGGAAAGAAAACCGATATAATCGAAATAGATGAAGATTAACTTATTAATCAGGGAATTAGCAGATTAGTAAATGATTGTTATCGCATTGCGTCATTTTCGAATTTTCGAATTTGCTAATTTACAAACTAACAATAACTATGAGAAAAATAGACAAAATAATCATACACTGCTCTGCGACAAAGGCAGGGCGGCATTTCACCGTGGAAGATATAGACCGGTGGCACAAGGCACGCGGATTTGCCGGAATCGGTTATCATTACGTGATATATCTCGACGGATCGGTACACAGGGGACGACCAGAAGATCAAACAGGCGCTCATACACAGGGGCAGAACTCTTCATCGGTGGGAATATGCTATATCGGCGGACTCGATGCGGAAGGCAAACCATCCGATACCCGCACCGAAGCGCAAAAATCATCCCTTATCAATCTGGTAGATGATCTGGAAGCAAAGTATCCCGAAGCAAAAGTCTACGGGCACTGCGAATTTGCAGCAAAAGCCTGTCCTTGTTTCGACGTAAAGAAAGAATTTAGGACAGTAAACAGTGAACAGTAAACAGTGAGCAGTGAGCAGTGAGCAGTTATACCGTCTCGTCATTGCGAGCCTGAAAGGCGAAGCAATCCAGTTACTACCTTTTGGATTGCTTCGCCAGGCTCGCAATGAGGGAAGAAGAAAGAAACCGGATACGATAATAATTATTTTATTGAACATAAAAAGAATAGATATGAAATATTTATTTGCCAGCTTATTGGCATATTTGCTTATTGCCGCATTGACGGGTTGTAAAACCAAAACAATTTACGTGCCGGTGGAATCGGTACGAACAGAATACCGCGACCGTTTGCAACGCGACTCGGTACATCTTTACGATTCGGTATTTATGAAGCTCAATGGGGATACTATCCGGCTCGAGAAATATAAATATATCTATCGCGACAGGTTGAGGACAGATACTGTCGCCCTATCCGATACCATTGCCATACCGTATCCTGTTGTCGAAACCCGCGAGGTGAAGGTCTATCCCCGCTGGCTTATCGTTTTGGCGTGCCTTGGAAGCCTTGCGGCGGGAGTTGCGGGGTGGAGGATATACCGTAAGGTTTCGTCCTTTTTCAAAAAGTGAAAGAGGGTAAGTCGTTAATTTTCAGAAAAAGGACTACCTTATTTCATTTTTTCTATCGTGTCGAATACTTTTTCCCATTCGCTATCGTGAACTTTGGCTCCTATGTACTGTATAACACGAGCGGCCAAGGTTGTACCTATTTGCCCGCTGACAGCAAGCGGACGGTGATGGATTAGTCCGTATATGAACCCGGCTGCATATAAATCTCCTGCACCGGTGGTGTCTACACAGTTTACAGAACAGGCAGGCACAAGCACCTTTTCTTCTCCTTGCTGTATCCATGACCCTTTAGCTCCCATTTTTACAATTGCAATCCCCGTACTTTTTGCCAGGGCGGATACAGCTTCTTCGGGATCTAAACCAAGTAAAGACCGGGCTTCTTCTTCGTTAGCAAAAACAATATCTGCATATTCGGGAATAATTTCCAACAGGAAGCCGCGGTTTTCTTCTACCACATTGTAACTGGCCAAATCAAGTATAACTTTTGCTCCGGCTTCTTTTGCCAGAATGATAGCCTTACGTATCAGTTCGTGGCTTTGTACCAGATACCCCTCTATATAAAAATATTTATATCCTTTAAAGTCCTCCGCCTGTAAATCGGTTGCGCTCAGTTTTGCAGCTGTGCCCAAATATGTTCCGAAAGTACGCTCCCCATCTTTTGAAATAAAGGTAGACGCTACGCCGGAGGCTTCTTCGGCTTCGGTGAGATGAGAGTTCACCTGATGTTTAGTAAGATCGCTTTTGAAGACCTTTCCGTAAAAATCTTTTCCTATTCGCCCCAAAAATCCGGTTTCTATGCCTAGTTGGGCTAACCCGATAATTGTGTTGGCTGCCGATCCTCCCGAAACAACATTTGTTTCCAGTTTATTTATTTCCTTCGTTAAAACTTCGAATTTTTTATCGTCGATAAGCTGCATGCTGCCTTTCGGAAGTTCCAGAATTTCAAGCATTTTATCGTTCTCAATGATGGCTAAAACATCTACCAATGCATTACCCATTCCCAGTACTTTCGTCATCTGTTCTTATTTTTTTGCGCAAAGATATTGCATATTTCAGAAATAAGGTCTATTTTTGCGTCACTTTCGAGATAAATAATTCTTCCTTAGCTCAGTCGGTTAGAGCATCTGACTGTTAATCAGAGGGTCCTTGGTTCAAGTCCAAGAGGAAGAGCAAAGTAAAAAAGTTCCCGGAAGTAAATTCTTCCTTAGCTCAGTCGGTTAGAGCATCTGACTGTTAATCAGAGGGTCCTTGGTTCAAGTCCAAGAGGAAGAGCAAAGAGTCACAGAAATGTGGCTTTTTTTTATTTACCGGTGTTTATTCTTCGAGCAAGACACAGACAAAAGTCCGCGCCAGCGAAGGAAGCAATCCGAGAATGGGTCGGTTAGCGGTAGGGGCAGTCCTTTGTGACTGCCCGAAAAATACAACCGGACTGCTTCGGGTAAACTCAATGACGGGAAAAACTAATCCTGATCTTTGATCAGTAAATTGCTGTATGATGGAATTTCAGGCAGATACTCATAGGTCTGTTTTTGATAGTCCATCCGGCAACAATAATGATTCAGCCCGTTTGAAACAATCATATATTTAACCTTGAGCACAATGTTATATCCGACTATCTGATCGAAGACAGTCTGGCTAATATTTACATCGGGTGCTTTGTACTCTATTATCATCACCGGAGCCAGTTCGCGGTTGTATACGACCGAATCGCAGCGTTTCTTCCGGCCGTTGAGATCGATTTGTATTTCGTTCGAAATTAATGTTTGCGGATATTCTTTTTCGGTTAACAAAAAATTCACAAAATGTTGGCGAACCCATTCTTCGGGAGTAAGTGTCACGAATTTCCGGCGGATAGGGTCAAAAACCGACAGCCTTCCATTAACTTTTTTTACATTTATATCGAACGGCGGTAAATTTAACTTCAACATTTGCTATCTTTGTTTATTCTCAACAAAATAAAAGATACTTGTTTTAACTTGAACAAATGTAAAATTAATATGAAAACGAAACAAGAAATTGTGGATAATTGGCTGCCACGCTATACCAAGAGGCCTTTAAACGAATTTACCAAACATATACTGCTAACTAACTTTGCCAAGTATGTAGAAGTTTTTGCCAATCATTTTAATGTACCGATCCTGGGTTTGGATGGAAACATGCCAAATGCTTCGGCCGGAGGCATTACCATTATCAACTTTGGTATGGGTAGCGCAAATGCAGCTACAATAATGGATCTCCTTAGTGCAGTAGATCCCAAGGCTGTACTATTCCTTGGTAAATGTGGGGGAATAAAGAAACAGAATAATCTGGGCGATTATATACTCCCTATTGCCGCTATCAGGGGTGAAGGCACATCGAACGACTATTTCCCGCCGGAAGTGCCGTCTTTACCCGCGTTCAGCCTGCTAAGAGCGGTATCTTCCAACATTCGCGACTTTAAGAAAGATTACTGGACAGGTACGGTTTATACAACTAACCGCCGGGTGTGGGAGTACGATGAAACATTTAAAGAATATCTTCGCCGGATACGCACAATGGCGGTGGATATGGAAACGGCTACATTGTTTACTTGCGGATTTGCCAACCAAATCCCGACAGGCGCTTTGTTGCTGATCTCTGACCAGCCGATGATTTCAGACGGAGTAAAAACAGAGAAAAGCGATAATATCGTGACTCAAAACTTCGTGGAAGAGCATGTGATGATAGGGATTAAATCCTTGACTACATTAATTAATAACGGACAAACAGTACGACATTTGCGTTTCTAAAATATGACATTCGAGCAGATCATAACCGGTATAAAATCACGGGACTTCAAACCTGTCTACTTATTAATGGGGGATGAGCCTTACTATATAGATGAACTGACGGGTCTCTTTATCGATACGGTATTGCCTGAAGAAGAACGGGATTTTAACCGGACTATTCTTTACGGGATGGAGACCGATGTGAAGTCGGTAATAACGCTGGCCCGCAGTTTTCCTATGATGTCGGAATATCAGTTGATTGTGGTCAAGGAAGCTCAAAACCTAAGTAAAATAGAAGAATTGGAAGCGTATGCTAAAAATCCTTTACATACTACAATTCTTGTATTGAACTATAAGAACGGATCACTGGATAAGCGTAAAAAATTGTATGCGGAAATAGAAAAACATGGTGTCGTTTTCGAATCGAAAAAAATACCGGAATATAAGATTCCGGCCTTCATTTCCTCTTATGTGCAATCCAAAGGTCTGGGTATAGACCAGAAATCAGCGCAAATGTTGTCTGACTATTTAGGGAACGACTTAAGCAAACTGACGAATGAAATAGCCAAATTATTAATCGCGATTCCATCCGGCCAGATGAGGATAACAGCCGGATTGATAGAGGAAAACATAGGCATCAGTAAGGATTTCAATAATTTTGAACTGTTGAAAGCTATTGTTGAGAAGGATATTTTTAAGATTAATCAGATCGCGGATTATTTTGCAAAAAACCCTAAAAACAACCCTTTGGTGATGACTATGTCGGTCCTGTTCAATTTTTTCAGCAATCTGATGGTTTGTTATTGGGCTAAAAATAAAACAGAACAGGGCATTACCGCCGAACTGGGATTCAGAAATCCTTATCAGGCAAAAGATTACGTACAGGCATTGAAGAATTACAAAGCTTTCAAAAGTATGGAGATCATTAGCCTGCTTCGTACGTATGATGCTAAATCGAAAGGCGTAGGTAATATTTCGGCATCCGACGGAGAGTTATTGAAGGAGCTTTTGTATAAGATAACACATTAATTTAAGTTCATGATAAAAATTTGTAACCGTATTATTATCAACAATATGCTGCCCTTGCAGGGCGCCGGCCGGTGGTTGTACTCAATCACCCAAGGCGTTGCCGTTGGGCTGTAATATTTAACCCTTTCAGGGTTATTACCCAGGTGTTTTCAGGCTGAAAGCCTGATATATCATAGCCCGGGGCAACGCCTCGGGTAAGGATAACATCACGGTAATAACGCCCTGCAAGGGCAACATAAAAATTTTTGTCATGTACTGAGCACATTAAAATACCGGTTTATGCTGCAACAACGGAAAAAGGATTTTTTACAACGTCTTATCGAGGAGTTTTTCAAAAAACTCGAACAGATGGTAAATGGAAGAATTGTGCCGGATAGTTCCGAAAAAGAAGCGCTTATGAATGAATGTTTCGGGTTTTTCTCGGAAAACTTACAAGTTGAAAAGAACGACAGGCTGGAAGATTTGACTGAAAAAATTTCGGATAATGACCTGTTGGAGCAATACGCAAAACTTTTGATGACAGAATATGATCTTTCTGAAAATAAAGATAAGGAAGGCCTGTTGAAACCCTTGTCTATAATCGAATATTTAGAAAACACGGATAAGACTTTCTCTTGGGAAAGAACGGTTCTGAAAGAAGATATACTGCACAGGCTGGATAGGTCTTAGTCGCTGTTTAAATTTTATTCGCTCAAATTTTCAGAATGATTTAATATATTTTACCTTTGAATAAACCAATTATCAGATAGTGGAAACTGCCAATCATTTAATTCTGATATTCCAGATACTTTATGTTGCTACTGCATTAGGTACCATGATTGTTGTTATCTCGGAAAACAGAAACCCCCTGAAAACCATTGCGTGGGTGCTGATCCTGTTGCTGCTGCCTCTTGTCGGGCTTATTATTTATTACTTTTTCGGGGAGGATAGCCGCAAACAACGTCTTATTTCCAATAAGATGTATAAAAAACTTAATCGTCGTTCCATTGGCCGTAAAGATTTGTTGGAAGCACTTAATCCGCCGAATGAATATAAAGGCTTGGTGAATTTACTGAACAGATTGAAAAGTTCTCCTTTGTATGGAGGAAGCAGTGTTAAGTTTTATTCCGATGGGGCGTCCAAATTTGAAGATCTGTTTGCTGAGCTCGAGAAAGCGGAGAAGCATATTCATATCCAATATTATATTTTTTTAGATGATGAGGCCGGGCGTAAAACACGGGATATTCTGGTGCGAAAGGCATCAGAGGGCGTTGAGGTGCGTTTAATATATGATGATGTAGGCTCATGGAGGGCTAAACGCGCTTTTTTTAAAGACATGCAAGCCCGGGGAGTAGATGTACAGCCATTTCTAAAAGTCGCCTTTAAGATATTGACAAGCAGAGTTAATTACCGGAATCACCGCAAGATAGTCGTTATAGACGGAAAGATTGGTTTTGTCGGAGGTATGAATATTGCCGACCGGTATGTACGTGGTGTTAAATTCGGTGTGTGGCGCGACAGTCATATCAAGATCGAAGGAAAAGCCGTAGCCGGACTGCAAACATCATTCCTTATAGATTGGTATTCTTCTCAAAAAGAATTTTTGGCTTCGGATACATATTACCCGATACTGGAAAATAAGGGCGATAATATGATGCAACTGGTTACCAGCGGGCCGGTCGGAAGATATAAAGATATTCACCTGGGTATTTTGCAGGCCATATCAAACGCCAAAGAAAGTGTTTATGTGCAAACTCCTTATTTCATACCTACCGATTCTCTCCTGCAGGCTATGCAAATGGCTGCCATGCGCGGGGTAGATGTAAGGCTTATGCTTCCCCGTCATTCAGATACAACATTTGTACATATAGCTACTATGTCTTTCCTGAAAGAAGTACTGGACGCCAAGGTTAGCGTTTATTTCTTTGAAGCGGGATTTTTACACTCAAAACTGATGACCATAGACAATTCATTGACTATAACAGGTTCTGCAAATATGGATATACGCAGTTTTGAACATAATTTTGAGATTGATGCGTTTATTTACAGTGAAGATACATGCCGGAAGGCACAGGAAATATTCTTTAAAGATATGGAGCAATCTACACTGCTTCCGGCCGAAGAATGGGACAAAAGGCCCCGTTTTGCGAAGTTTAAAGAATCTGTGATGCGCTTATTCTCGCCATTATTATAAATTTAAACAGTTTCTGAATAATGGACGGGCATTTAGCTTTCCGTTATTTCTTCCCCGAACGTTTCTGATCATTCCGGTACTGCTCCAGTTGCCTGTCGATGGATTGATTTATCTTCTTATTCAGGTCTTCGGGTACGTTGTACCTGTAACAGTGGGTACTACAATAATTACAGTTATCGACACAGGCATTGGTACAACCGGTATAATAGCATTCTTCGTATCCCAGAAGGGCATTTATTACGGCACAGGAAGTAAAAGACGTCAATAAAAGCAATGTAAAGGATATAAAAAGAAGTTTTCTCATTCGCGTTATTTTTTTTACAAAAATAATAATTCCGGATGAAAATACGAACCGGAAAAAGAAAAAGGGTGTGTGTAAAGCCTGTCATGCACCAGCTTTAAATTTCGCTTTCCCGTCATTGCGAGCCGATTGCGGTGAAGCAATCCATAAGAGAACATTCCGGCTGGATTGCTTCGCCTTTCAGGCTCGCAATGACGAGAGAAATTGAACATATTTTTTAAAACATAATCAAACCACAGAAGTTAATAATCAATTAAATGACTATAAATAAAAAGAATAAATCTTCCGACCATGACTGAAAATTAATCCTTGTTCATCAATGGATTGCGGGTCAAGCCCGCAATGACAACCAGTGTAAAAAGTCCTTTTTACACACACCCTTCTCTCTTTGATTTATATTGTATATTACCCTCTCAGCACCAGCAGAGGCGTATCGGAGTGGAACAGCATCTTACGCGAAATACTGGGACTGAACATACGCGCAAATACATTACGCTTGCTGGTGGTCAGAGCCAATACCTGTATTCCATCGTCTTTTATGTATTCATCGAGGCTCTTTAGCATATCGTTGGTATCGATGAGCTTGTAATCCAGATTTAAGCCCGGATACTGCCGCGAGAAATAAGACTTGATTCCTGCCAGCTTGATTTCGTCCCACTGATCGCCTTTTTTCTGCGAAATATGGGTTATAGAAATACGTATATCGCCAAACGGTTCGAATAGCCTGGCCAGCAGATCGAACGAGATCAGATCGCGCTGGCTGAAATTGGTAAGGAAAGCAATGTGCTTAACTTCCGTCATGTCAGTAAACGGCGTATTCTCGGGGATAGCTATCAATGGTACGTGGGTCATTTCTATCACCTCGGCCGTCACGCTGCCGATCAGGTCGGCATCTTTCTGATCTTTGCCCCGTGTACCCATCAATATGAGGGCCGGTTTATATTCCTTTGTAAAAGTTACAATTTCTTCTTCGGGCAGGCCTTCACGCAATACATACGAGTAATTGACGGCTGGAAACTCCCCGTCCGAAATTTTTTTGTCTATCGTATTGCATAACTTCTGGATATTTTCCTTTACTTTCTCTATAATGTTCTGAAACTCTTTTTCTTCCTTGCCCTGATAGGCAAATGCCTCTGCCATAGGCAAAGCCGTAGGATAGTAAGGATTGAAATATACATGCATAATTTTTACCTTCGCATTCAGTTCGCGGGCCAGATTAAAGGCTATCCGGCATGCTTTCATCGAATAGGCGGAAAAATCGACAGGGACAAGAATCCTCCTGCGCCCGTCGTCAGTCCTGTATGTTTCGTCTTCATCGTAACTAAAAAGATGACGGCTTTCTACTACATTGAGGGCTCTGGGAAGATCCGATTCTTTGATACGGATGCGCACTCCCGGAGCCACATCTGGGTTTTCGGCGTCTATATCGTTGATCTGAACTTCAATATTCTCACTTGCCAGGACTTTCTTCAATATCCGGGCTTTTTCGTTTGTGTGAATCGCGAGTGTTACCAATTTGTCTTCCATAAGCCTTTATATTTTTCGTTAGTTTTCTTTATTTCAAAAAGAGATGAACACTGCTGTATCCATCTCCTTGTTTTACCTTTTTCAGACCTCTTTCGGTTCCATCAGTTCCAAAGCCATATCCAAAATAGTGGTATCGTCAAGGGAGACGTATCCGCCATCAGGCCCGGGTTCGAGATGTACTCCACAGCTTTGGCCCTTATTGTAATTGGATCCGCCAAAGTAATTTCTTACTGTTTCCACAGGTAATTGCAAAGTTTCAGCTATTAGATGTATACTTCCATCAGGCAGATTGTCTTTAATTCTGCGAAGCTCTGTAAATTTTATAACTCTAGCCATACTATCTATGTTTTTTAAATGGTAAATGATCAGGAATATGATCCTAAAGTTATAAAATACTTTTCTGAAAAACAATCAAATTATGCTTAGGAATATTAAAAAGCGCTATAAATGAAAATAAACAGGATGGTAAGCCATATGGTACCCGCGATAATATAGCTTCTAACAGCCGAATATACAGGTGTTTTAAGTTCTTCTTCAGGCTCTTTGAGAATGCGGCGGCGCGAGGTTAAATATACATAATAGACCAGAAGTCCGGCTGCCGAACCCCATATGGCCCCGCCCGCAACATCGGAAATGAAATGCACTCCGAGATAGATGCGCGAATAGGCGGTTGTGAGCGCCCACAATAGAAGTGTCAGGGTATAGTATCTGTTTTTGAACAGTAAAGAGGAGAATACCGCAATGCCGAAACCGTTTGCAGCATGATTGGATATAAATCCGTATTTACCGCCTTTATGCCCATTGACGGTTTCTACAAGTGCTGCAAAGTCGGGGTGATGGGTTGGACGGAGCCGCTCGAAATAAGGCTTTATTAATTCTGCCGATATGTAATCGCAAAGCAATCCTACCAACACCGCGCAAGCCAGTACCAGCACGGCTTCTTTCCATTTTATTTTGTAAACGTAGACAAAGAATGCCACAGCAGCTAATGGCAGCCATATTGCTTTTCCACTATACAGGTATATATAATTGTCCCAATATTCGGTGTGACGGTCATTCAGCCAGAGGAACAATTCTCTTTCGTAAGGGAGTATCTTTTCTACAAAGCTCATTTTTTATTGGTAGTTAGTGTTAAGTAGTTACGAGTTACGAGTTACGAGTTACGAGTTACGAGTTACGAGTTACGAGTTACGAGTTACGAGTTACGAGTTACGAGTTACGAGTTACGAGTTACGAGTTACTAGTTACGAGTTACGAGTTACGAGTTACG